>JANYDB010000055.1 GCA_025359985.1 Burkholderiales bacterium
AGCCGGTGAGCGCGTCGCAATTGATAACCATAAACGTGATCCACTTGATTTTGTATTGTGGAAAGCGGCGAAGCCTTATGAGCCTCAATGGCCGTCTATTTTCGGCAACGGACGCCCTGGCTGGCATATCGAATGCTCAGCCATGTGCAAAGCTGTGCTGGGTGAGACCATCGATATTCACGGTGGCGGCTGGGATTTACAATTTCCGCATCATGAAAATGAAATTGCACAAAGCGAAGCGGCAAACGGAAAACCCTTTGCCCATGTTTGGATGCATGCTGCTTTTCTTAATTTTGATGAAGAAAAAATGTCGAAATCACTTGGCAATTTTTTCACTCTCCGCGAAGTATTGAATAAGCTAGATTCTGTGCAGGGAGGCGAGACGGTGCGTTTTTTCTTGATGCGTGCTCATTACCGTAGCGAGATTAACTACACTTGGGATACCCTTGAAGATGCTCGTCAGTCCTTGCTTGGATTTTATGTGGCTCTGAAGGATGTACCCCCTGTTGAGGTCGCTATCGATTGGTCAAACGACTACGCCAAACGCTTCCGTGATGCGATGGAAGATGATTTCAATACGCCAATTGCATTTGCTACCTTGCATGATTTGCGCGGCGAAGTGAACCGTTCTAAATCACCTGAAATGGCAGGCTTGCTGAAAGCATTGGGCAAAACAATAGGATTGTTTCAAAGCAACGCAAAAGAATTTGTTCAAGGCGTCTTTACACACGCTCCCCCTAGTGGCATTTTGGTTGGTGGCAAAGCAGAGGTTTTATTTCAGCCAGGACTTGATGTGCAGGCACTTATTGCTGAGCGAAACACGGCAAAAAAATCGAAAGATTTTGCGCTCGCTGATACGATTCGTAAACAGCTGGACGCGGCTGGGATTGTGCTTGAAGATAAGCCGGGCGGTGCTACCGAATGGCGTCGCAAATAGCGCTTGGCGCTTATCGTAACCGGCAAAATAAAATGCCCCGCATACTGTGAGGCATCTTTTTAGTGCTTGAATTTTTTATTTTTGCTGATAATTGTTAAATCAACATATGACGAGCCATTGTGATTAGTGGGAGAGTAAGTAACTTTGAAGCCGCCCAAATCCAGCGTGCCTAGATTCGACAGCGAATCTCTCAGCGATTCCCGCGATAAATTTTTACCAGCTTTTTTTAAGCCTTCAACGAGTACCCGCGCGGCGATATAGCCCTCAAATGAGGTGAAGGATGCATTTTCCTCCCCGCCCATCTTTTTCTGATAGTCCCGAACCACCGGTATGCCAATTTCCCATGGAAACGGTACCACCTGTGAAATTTGCACCCCGCGTCCCTCATCGCCTAGTTCATTGGCAAGCGCTTTGGAGCCTACGAAGCTGACATTCCAGAACTGTGGAAAAGAATTGGCTTTCTTCATTTCCTTGATAAACGCGCCACAACTTTTGTAGGCGCTAATCATCACCACCGCTGCAGGATTAGTTTTGCTCAATGTTTTTACGGCGGCAGCTACATCAACTGAATTTCGCTCTACCGTCGCGGTAGCGATGATCTCCATATTGCGTTTTTTCATCGCGCGCTCCATGCCCGCAAGACCGGCGTTGCCGTAAGCGTCATTTTGATAAAACACTGCAATTTGTTTTACGCCCTGCCGAACCAGATGCCCAACAATTTCTTCGGTTTCATCAAAATAGCTCGCGCGCACATTGAAAACATAGCGATTAAAGGGATCACGTAGGCTTTGCGCGCCGGTGAACGCGCCGATGAAGGGCACTTTTGCTTCGGTAAAGATGCTCAACGATGCGTTGGAGGTTGGCGTACCCACGTACCCAAACAGTGCGAGCACTTTATCTTCAGTAATAAGTTTAATGGTGTTAGCTTTAGCGCGTTCGGGCTCATAACCATCATCAATTGAAATCAGCTTGATTTTGCGTCCATTCACGCCGCCGTTTTGATTGATGTAATTAAAATATACCTCTGCACCGATCTTCATTTCGCGCCCCAGCTCTGCGGCAGGCCCGGACAGTGCTGCAGATTGGCCAATAGTAATAGTATCTTCCGTGACGCCTTGAGCATGTACGGTGCTGACGAAAATGCTGGACATTATTGCCAGTGCCACTACCGCGGCCATAATCTCAAAAATGACGTTGGGGACAACAGCTAGATCATTGCTACGATTACGTTTAATGCAAGACTTAAAATTGGGTTTCATGGGTGACTCTATACGAAATAGAATGCCCCATATTAGTGCCTTTTGTAAATGATTTGTAAATTAAGTGATGACTTAACGCCTGAACGCACCACCTGCGCCCACTACAGTTAGTTCTACCATGGTTGAACCGTTGTGATTTATCGGGCTGTAATTGATACGGAATCCACCCAAATCTATCGCGCCAATTTTTTCAAGGCCATCAACAAGTGTTTCACGCGTCAGCACCTTGCCAGAACGCTTGATGCCTTCAACCAGTACACGCGCAGCGATATAGCCCTCGAAAGACAAAAAGCTTGCATTTTCTTTCCCGCCGACGCGTTTTAAATATTCGCGGCCTAGCGGCTCAGCTTCAGAAAAAGGCAATGGGACTACCTGGGAAATTTCAACGCCCCGGCTATCGTCACCCAATAAAGTAACCAGCGTCTTCGCACCCACGGTGCTCAACATCGAAATTTGTGCAGCAGAGCCCAACTTGCGTATTTCTTTGATGAATGCAGCTGCGCTGTTAGCGGCGGTCACGACAACAATGGCTTGTGCGCCTGATTTGGCGATCGTTTGTGCGGCCGACTCAACATTGACAGCATTACGGTTTACTGTGCCAAAAATAACGATATTGAGTTTGCGTTCGCGCATGGCACGATCAACTGCGGCCAGCCCGGCGCGACCATTTGCGTCGTTTGTATAAAACAAGGCAATCTTGGTCAGCTTACGACTTGCCAACTGGGCAATAAGGCGATCAGCTTCTTCGTTGTAGCCAGCACGTGTGGTGAAAATATAGCGAATTACCGAGTCACGTAAATTTTGATCGCCACTCACAGGCCCGATCAATGGCACCTTGCTTTTTTCCAGCACCGGCATAATTGGATTGATCGTATGCGCACCGATATAGCCGAATAATGCCAGCACATTTTCCTCGTTTATCAGCTTCTGCGTATTGGCCTTGGTCTTTTCAGGATCGCCTGCATCGTCAAGCGTGATTAGTTTGAGCTTGCGTCCGCCAATACCACCGGCCTGATTGACGCTTTCAAAATAAGCATCTGCACCAGCCTTCATTTGTTTGCCCAGCTCGGCTGTAGGCCCGGTTAGTGGTGCTGATTGCCCTATAGTGATGGTGTCGGCCGTAACCCCTTCTGCAAACGAAAGGCTGGCGTGATTCAATACCGATACTGCGGTCGCAATCAAGGCGATTTTTACAATCCGGTTCAGCCCGAATTGAGCAACACATTGAAGCGTGCTGGGTTTGTAGCTGTCGATACCGCATGCAGAAATGATTGGCAACATTGTAAGCTCCCGTACAGGTTAATTCAGTCTTTCGCGCTCACTGCTTGCAGCCTAAGGGCAGAAACCAAAAAACCTGGAATTCCGCTCGCTGCTACTTTTTAATAATCAATACATATTCTAACTGTCTCCAGACCAGAATATTTTTTTGCGCTTTATCGCCGGCAACATGTAAGGAAGTTAAATCTCGCAGGCTATCCGGCAAAGAATGCTTTGACCTTATCCATAAACCCCTTGGCGCGAGGATTATGTTTATCGCCATCGGCTTTGTTAATCTCTTCCAGCTCTCGTAGCAAATCTTTTTGGCGGTCGGTGAGTCGCACCGGGGTCTCAACCACCACATGACACATCAGGTCTCCCGGTGTGCTTTGACGAACGGGTTTGATTCCTTTGCCGCGTAAACGGAATACTTGACCGCTCTGGGTTTCGGCGGGGATTTTAATTTTAGCTTCGCCGTCCAGCGTCGGAATGCTGATGTCGCCGCCTAAGGCTGCAATACTAAAGCTGATCGGCATTTCACAATGTAGATCCGCGCCATGCCGTTGAAATACACCATGCTCTTTTAATTGCACGACAACATATAAATCACCGGAAGGGCCGCCATTCATGCCGGCTTCGCCTTCACCGGCCAAGCGAATACGATCGCCGTCATCAACCCCGGATGGAATTTTTACTGATAGTGTTTTGTGATTCTTGACGCGCCCTGTGCCGCTACAAACGCCACAGGGTTCCGGGATAAATTTGCCCGTGCCATGGCAAGTAGGGCAGGTTTGTTGAACCGAGAAAAAGCCCTGCTGCATGCGGACTTGGCCAACGCCGCCGCAGGTGTGGCAGGTTTTTGCTTTTGTACCTGGTTTTGCGCCTGAGCCGTCACAGGTTTTGCATTCATCCAGCGAAGGAATGCGGATCTTGGTTTCTGTACCTCGCGCAGCTTGTTCAAGTGTAATTTCGAGGTTGTATCGCAAATCAGCACCACGATAGACTTGCTGTCCTCCGCGTCCGCGACCACCGCTAAAAATATCTCCAAAAATATCACCAAACGCTTCCGAGAAGCCACCAAAACCCTGCTCGCCTCCGCCTGCATTCTGACTTACGCCAGCATGACCATATGAGTCGTACGCACGGCGCTTGTCGGCGTCGGATAACATCTCGTAGGCTTCTTTGGCTTCCTTGAACTTTTCCTCAGCATCCTTGCTATCCGGGTTGCGGTCAGGATGGTGTTTCATGGCCAACTTTCGATAAGACTTTTTAATGTCTTCTTCGGAAGCGTCTCGGCTGAGCCCCAGGGTTTCGTAATAGTCGCGCTTGTTTGCCATTTAGTGAGGTCAAGTTAAATCGAGTGAGCGTCATTCAAAACAGAAAAATTATTTTTTGACGCCTCTTTTATATTTTTTTAGGAGAACGCAAAAATAATTAACTGGATAAAAATAAAGCCGCTCCCCGGAATGACATCGCGAGGAGCGACTATTCTACAATTTACTTCTTGTCTTTTACTTCAGTAAACTCGGCATCGACTACATTTCCCATGTCTTTTTCTTTGGCGCCAGATTGTGCGCCTGCCTCGGAACCCGCGCCAGCGCTAGTATTTGGGCCGCCTGGACCTGCTCCCGCACCGCCTGCGGCCTGCGCTTTTGCCTGCATGTCGGCATACATTTTCTCACCGAGTTTTTGCGCAGAAGTTTCAAGCGATTTGGTTTTGGCTTCAATCGTGTCTTTGCTGGCGGATGCGTCTTTCAGGACTTCTTCCAGCTCCTTGATGCTGTCTTCGATGGCTGTTTTCTCGGCGGCTTCTAATTTGTCACCGTATTCAGTCAATGATTTTTTGGTGGAGTGAATCAAAGCATCGCCCATATTGCGGGCAGAAACGAGCTCCAATAATTTTTTGTCTTCCTCGGCGTTGGCTTCAGCATCTTTTACCATGCGCTGAATTTCTTCTTCACTCAAGCCGGAGTTAGCTTTGATGGTAATTTTGTTTTCTTTGCCAGTAGCTTTGTCTTTCGCCGATACGTGCATGATGCCGTTCGCGTCAATATCGAAGGTTACTTCAATTTGTGGCATACCGCGGGCCGAAGGCGGAATACCTTCAAGGTTGAACTGACCGAGCGATTTATTGCCCGATGCCATTTCGCGTTCGCCTTGCAGCACATGAATCGTCACCGCCGATTGATTATCATCTGCAGTTGAGAATGTTTGTGATGCTTTTGTGGGAACCGTGGTGTTTTTCTTGATCAGCTTGGTCGATACGCCGCCAAGGGTTTCGATACCGAGCGAAAGGGGGGTCACATCAAGCAACAACACATCTTTTACATCACCTTTCAATACGCCGCCTTGAATCGCGGCGCCCACGGCAACAGCTTCATCAGGATTCACATCTTTTCGCGGTTCGCGACCGAAAATTTCTTTCACTTTTTCCTGCACCTTGGGCATGCGGGTTTGGCCGCCGACCAAAATTACGTCCGAAATATCAGAAATCTTCAGGCCTGAATCCTTTATCGCCATTTCGCATGGCTTGATGGTGCGCTCAATCAGCTCATCCACCAACGCTTCAAATTTCGCACGCGTGAGTTTGATCGCCATGTGCTTCGGGCCAGTCGCGTCGGCCGTGATGTAGGGCAAATTCACTTCAGTTTGATTGGTTGAAGACAGCTCAATCTTTGCCTTCTCGGCAGCTTCTTTCAAACGTTGGAGAGCAAGTACGTCTTTTTTCAAATCAATTGCTTGATCTTTTTTGAATTCATCACATAAATAATCCATCAGCCGTTGGTCAAAATCCTCGCCACCCAAGAAAGTATCACCGTTAGTGGAAAGCACCTCAAATTGATGTTCGCCATCGATTTCGGAAATTTCTATGATTGAAATATCAAACGTGCCGCCACCGAGGTCATACACGGCAATTTTGCGATCACCTTCTTTTTTATCCAT
>JANYDB010000058.1 GCA_025359985.1 Burkholderiales bacterium
TTATGTTGCCGTGATCGACACTGTGTTCGTGCTGACGATTCGCAGCCAGCGGGAAGCGGGGTATGTGCGGGTGTAGTGGTGGTGCCAGTGACGGGGCGGCAAATAATGCGAGTTTGGTCTCTCTAATTCGTTTAGGCAAAAGGAGAGTCCTGACCCTAAAGCTTTTTTTAATTGCCGAATCAATAGAAGTTGCTAAAATTGAAACTCGGCTCCTGGAGCGGAGTTTTGCGGCAAAATGCTTGAAGAAGCTCGTCCAACAATGAGTTAGAAATTTTTCAGCGATAGCAATTTGCTCATACGCGAGGATATTGTACAGGCGGGTGATTTACTTGAGGGGTGGCGCATTCGAGTCTGGCCGCTTTAGTTCGTCTAGGCAAATAGCGAGTCCTGACCCTGCGGTTCTTGCTTTCAAGACGATATCTGACCCCAACGTTTTCAATCAAAGGGGGCAGTGTTATTTTTTAAAACAATTCACGCCGACCCCTTTTGATTTCATCTCGCATAAGTAGTACCGCTCCCGAATTAAAGGGGATCAGTGTTATTTGTTTTCAAAACAATTCGCGCTGCCCCCTTTGATTGAGGGCCGTGTGGAGACATCATTTTTTCTTGCGGTCACAATTTTCTTTAGGCTGTCGATTGATCGAAAAATCCTGCCTACATAGAGCAACTTCAGCGTTGGTTCGAACACCGAGTCGAATCGACTCCTCAAGCTCCATCCGCAAAAAAAGAGTGCTTGCTTGAGCATCTTCTGCATTTGGGGCATCTTCACAGGGACCAATACGTGTTGATCCGTCAGAAACGACGCTCACAGGGAGGCCTACTTCTTGTCGTGTTAAT
Source organism: Burkholderiales bacterium (assembly GCA_025359985.1). Classification (GTDB taxonomy): domain Bacteria; phylum Pseudomonadota; class Gammaproteobacteria; order Burkholderiales; family Usitatibacteraceae; genus UKL13-2. The sequence continues at coordinate 838 of JANYDB010000058.1, forward strand.
ACGATGTTGCGATTAGTAAAATATGCTCTTGGATCGGAATAAACGCTAATAGGTTTAGCAGGTTCGTCGCTAGCACGGGACATAAAATATCTTGGCTTAATAGCAGCAATATACCGAGGGCTGAAGTAGTTAAAAGCGGTGATCGGAAACTCGTACTTTCCATTCACGCCCGTATAAACACCTTTGGAAGCAATGCACACTTCTTGACGATTACCAGCGTTTCGTTCATAGATGGCTAGCACGTACGCACCAGCGATCGGTTTGAGGCTTCCCGCTTCAACAACTGTGCCGGTCACGGGAAAATTAATTGGGGGCGGGGTAAACCAATGCCCTAGCCCGCAGGTGCCCGCCATAATAACGATAAGTGTAGGAATACGAAATGGTTGGTAGACATCATCATTGTTGACTGAGGCGCAACGCCCCTCATCGAATCGAGGGAAAAACATTAAATGAAGGACACCTGCGATAAAGCAAATCACCAAAATTATGGGTGGGGCATACAAAATTGCGACGAATTTAAATGGCTGACTTGGGCTTATTGCCAAAGCGATGATCAAACAAAAAAGAACGGGTAGTGTCGAGAAAATTGCCCAAAGCAATAGTTTTGAGGTTAGTCGTGCAGTAAGTATCGTGCTTGAAACAGGTAAGACTAAAAACAGCATGATTGCTGAAAATTGATCGGCCTGGTAATAAAGTCTATTGATGATAAACATCAAAAACAGAATCGATGTCCAAATCATGACCGCAATAGCAACCGCTTCAATGAGAGTGACAATGTGCGTGCGAATCGCCATGGCCAACAGGCTGACCAAGGCCACCGGCAAAATAATAAAAACCACGATTGTGGCAAATGCGCCCACGTTACTTCCCTTAATTTGTTGTTATGAGGCCAGTGAATTTGGTTACGTTTCAGTCTGTGTAACGACTATTGGCTTAGATATAGACCGTCACCGAGGGCTTCCTGATTTTTGTGTAGATTGATGTTTTGCTAGGCTTCAATATTACGTTAAAGGAGCCTTAATGAAGAACACCAAACTATCCGACTCGCATCGCCATCTTTCGTCTGCGGCGGCAGTTGCACACAGTGTCAGCGTTATTTGTTTTTAAAACAATTCACGCTGACCCCTTTTTGATTGATGAGGCGGCAAATAAGGCGAGCTGGCCCGTTTAATTCATCTAGGCAAATAGCGAGTCCTGACCCTGCGGTTTTCTGAGCAAGCGCGTCGAGGTCTATGAGGCGGCGAAGGCGCGACACCCGGGGCGCTGGAGTGGGCCTACCCGAAACTGGCAGCCGATCCGGGTGGTGCACTTGAATCCTGAAAAACCTGCCGCAGAAGCGGCCCATCAACCGAAGAATAATGTTGAATTAAAAATCGCCGCATAAATGCAACACTTAGGCGACAACTAGCTTGAAAACCTCCGGTCAAGGCCTCGTGCGGTTGACCCCGTGCATTCTATTGCAGCGGCGCCCAACTCTTCCTAGAATTCCTTTATTGCTTCGAGTTTGCCCAAGTTAGATGCCGTGTTTCAACCCATACAACCGATCCCGTGCCAAGACGAACCCTCGCCCAGTCCTTGAGCACCACTTGAACTTGGAAGGCCGTACCCCGCTCAATTTGCTGGCTAATTGTTGCGCTGCTGCTCGGCGCAACATACCCAACAATTGAACTCCCTTCGTTCCATGCAATGTCGCTGACAGTAAGTTCAGCGCGGGGCGGGGCTGCCTGTTGAGTATTAACCCGATCCGCTAAAGTGATCAATGCTGGTGGCCGCGCTGGCGATATACGTTGATCTCCACTTTCAACTACGGGTTGCCCTCCCGACGCCAGCCTTGTTTCTGGTGGAAGGTATTTCAAAAGAAAGACCTCTTTTGTAATCGTGCAAAACGTCTGCTCTATTGGACGAATCGGTGACAAAGCCACACAAAGTCCGATGGTATGCCTGAATGGATCAGATTTAATTTCCTCTATATATTCAATATTTCCATTGCCAATTTTTATCGTATACCGAGTGCGAAATTGCGCTCTAGGTGCAGTGTTAGCCATTGAACCAACCACCGCGCCAACTATCCCTGCGGCAAGTTGGTTCTTGGCTGAATAGTTCCACGTATTACCCTTAAATGCACTGTCGATGTAGGCTGCCTGTCCGAAAGCAGATCCCAACTCGCTTCCGGCGTTGCTACCGGAGGTTGATTCATTCAATGACTGTGCATCGACAATAGTGCCGTAGCTATTTGCTAGGATTGAATCTGCAATGTACTTAGCTTGCAAAGCTTGCCGCTGCTCCTGAGTCAGCTCTGCCCAGACGTGGCTAGGAACATGCAAAGTCCGGGCAATTATTTCAATTTGCTTTGCCAGTTCTTGAGTCAGCTCGTTGGCGTCTGCTTCTTTTAAGACGCCGTCTCGTTGAGCCAGCCTAATGCTTTGAGCAATTGATTCGAGGCTGGCAGAATCTGAGCGGCCGCCTAGTTCAGCCTGAATTCTTGATTTATAGGCTGTTGAAACTTCTGGATAAGCGGCAAGTTCTTTGCGGAGAGCGTCGCCAACGGCGCTGTCGTACGCAATATCATTTCGTGATAGCGCAATTGCAACGTCGTACTTGCCCGCAGCTAATAGAGGCTTCAGGTTATTTGTCGTCCTTTCGAGATGGTTTGGAGTGCCACAACCAGCGAGTCCAAACGCAACGAAAAATATAATAACTGTGCTGAATGATTTCATAACACGCTCCCCTTAAGCTTACCAAACTCCCTTACGTGCACGGTTGTGGTTCACTGCATTTTTTTCTTGGTAATTTCGTTGATTCTATCGAGAATGCTGATCGCAATTTTTGGATCGTTGAAATTTTGTCCCTTTAAGGCATCTCCAGGTCCTACCGGCTCGTTCGGAATTCTGGATTGAGTGATTGCTGAAACTTCTACCATGCTATTTCCGCCGCGGTTGCCGCCCTTGATCGTGACTTTTCCGAAGCCGCCGTAGCTGTTAAAAATCAATGCCGACATTGAGTTTTGCTCGGCATACACGACGACACCGTTTTCAATTTTTTCGAACTGCGGCGAAACGAGCCTTCTCTCCTCCATTGCTATAACGGCGGCGTCACGAACGCTCTCGGCAGTGCCCGCTACAAAAATGGATGGCCCGATATCTCGAATCTCCCGAAAATTCGAGAGGCTTCCGCACCCAGACAATACGAAAGCCAACAAAGCAAAAACTAATTTTGGATAACCTTTCATTTGGCGCTCCTCCTTATGTACATTGTATAAACACTAATTTGAACGAACCAAGTGTGATTGCTCTTTGCAAAAAATTCGCAATTTAAGCTGTTACGCACGCAATTTTTAAAATTCGAAATTGGTGGCTCTCCCCCAGCTCCTTTCCATCTTGTCCCCCTATGCTTTGATTTTGCAATAGCAAACGACCAGATCGCCTGCTGAAACCATTGCGTCGACATTGATGTGAATATCCGTAAACGCACTGCGAAAGCGGTGATGGAATTTCTTGAATGCTTCAGGCTTGCGGGCTTCATTGCCATCGGTGGCGTGTGATTTTCGAGGCCGTAGGCGATGGCGTTGGGCGCGATCAGTTTGTCCATGAGTTCGGCGAGGCCGTCATTCCAAACCCCTTCAAACCAACGAAGAAGAATGGTGTTTTGTTTTTTTGCCATAGCCGGCTCCCTTGTTTGCAGCGTGTTCCAGTCTAGGCGTGGAATTAACAAAAGGCAAACGGCATGTGAATTCTGTTGCGACTCGATCTGATGGTGCTGCTCGCTGGCTTCACCTGTGGGTGCAAAACGCTAGCATTGGCGGGCGTTCCAGGCAAAAAATGCCTGAAACGGCTCGCTAGTCCTATGGTTTCATTTCCGCGCGTTGAAAAAAGCCGCCGTCATATAGCGGCCACACTCACATCTGCCAGACGAATAAATTCTTCGAGTGAAAGTGTTTCTGCCCGCCGCTTGGGATCGATGCCGAGTGCTTCAATGGCGGCTGCGGGCAGGTACGGCTTCAAAGTGTTGCTGAGGGTTTTGCGACGCTGACCGAACCCGGCGGTGACGATGGCGGCGAAGTGTGCGTCGTCACGCGCGCGCATGCGATCGGTAGGCAAGGGCATCATCCGCACAATCGCCGAATTAACTTTCGGTGGTGGCGTAAATGCGCCGGGCGGCACATCGAATATTCGCTTCATCGCAAACCGGTATTGCAACATCACCGACAGCCTGCCGTAGGCTTCGGTATCAGGGGCGGCGACCATCCGATCCACCACCTCTTTTTGCAGCATGAAAGTGCCATCGATTAGCGTACTTTCATAACTGGCCAGATGAAATAAAAATGGGGTGGAAATGTTGTACGGCAAATTACCGACACAACGAAAGCGCGGGCCTAGCGGTGCGAAATCAAATTCCAGCACATCGCATGCATGCAGCGTGAACTTTTCGGCGGCGAATCGTGCACGTAATGCTGAGGCCAGATCGCGATCAATTTCGACTGCGTGCAAATGCTTTAGACGGTCCAGCAGCGGCGCAGTAAGCGCGCCGGGGCCGGGGCCGATTTCGATCATCACGTCGTCCGGCATGGGCGCAATGGCATTGACGATACGTTCAATGTAATGACGATCCGTCAAAAAATGTTGGCCGAATTTTTTTTTGGCTTTGGGTAACATGATTACGATAACGTTTTTACAGCGGCGCGGTGACACGAGTGCGCACAAGCTCAACGGCCAACTTGATGGCGGCGTTCATGCTGCCAGCATCAATGCCTGGCTTGCCCGCCAGATCAAGCGCGGTGCCATGGTCAACCGAGGTGCGAATAATCGGCAAGCCCAGCGTCACATTCACGCCTTCGCCAAAGCTCGCATACTTTAATACCGTGAGTCCCTGGTCGTGATACATCGCAAGCACGGCGTCGGCGCGTTGAAGATGTTGCGGTGTGAATAAAGTATCGGCAGGCAGTGGTCCAATGAGTTGCATTCCTTCGCGCTTGAGCGCCGCTACTACCGGTGCAATGATGTTGATTTCTTCATCACCCAAATGTCCTGATTCGCCCGCATGCGGGTTGAGCCCTGCGACCAAAATGCGCGGCGAGGTGATACCAAACTTAGTGCGCAAATCAGCGTGCAAAATTCTTAAGGTCGTGGTTAGCCCGGCTTGCGTGATGGCGGCGGGTACATCCTTTAGTGCCAGGTGGGTCGTCGCCAGCGCGACCCGCAGCATCGGCTTACCGCCAACAAGCATCATCACCACATTCGGGGTGTTGGTTTTCTCGGCAAAATATTCGGTGTGCCCCACAAATTTGCCTAGGCCCGCAATGGCCGCGTCGTTGATCACGCCCTTGTGAATGGGTGCAGTAACGACCGCATCATATTCACCACTCATGCAGCCTTGAATGGCGCGATCAAGTAGGCTCAACACATAGCGGCTGTTGGCCGGATTTAAATGGCCCGCGTGAACCGGCGCAGCGAGGGGAATATGCTTAATGTTGCGTGGGTCGATGATGTGTGGAAACGTATGCGTACGTTCCCGCCCCTGTTCCTGAATGTGCTGCTGTGAACGTGCCGCCAGTAAATTTTTGTCGCCGATAAAAACCAGCTTAGCGATTGCGATTTCATTTTCAAGCAGGGCGCAAAGATCTGGGCCAATACCGGCGGGTTCACCCGAGGTGATGGCGATGACGGGTGTTCTCGGGATGCTAATAAAATTGAATGCGACGTCACTCATTCAGGCCAGCTCCGGCTGCGCTTGATGATTTTTATTCACGCGCAGCGCGAATAAAAATTACTTTTCTTCTAATCGATATTCGACAAACGCACGATCACGGGTCTGACGAATCCAATCCTGATAGGCTTCATCGGCTTTGCGGGCGCGAATCGTATTGCGGCCAAGCGAGCGTCGGCGCTCTTCGGATACGCCTTCGGTGCGGCGCTCAATGACTTGCACCAAATGCCAACCAAAGGTGGTTTGTACCGGAATGCTGATTTCGTTATCGCGCAACTGGTTCATGGCGCGTTCGAATTCAGGCACCGTGTCGCCCGGCGACATCCAGCCCAAATCGCCACCTTTTGAGGAAGACGGATCATCGGAGTGAACCTTGGCCAACTCGGCAAAATCAGCACCAGCGACGATACGCTCGCGTAACCGCTTCAAGCGGTCGCGCGCATCATCATCGGTAACCCCTTCTTTGCTGCGAATCAAGATATGACGTGCATGGGTTTGCTGAATCATCGGTGCGGCACTGCGACCCCGCTTGTCGAGCAGCTTGACAATATGAAAGCCATTCGCGCTGCGTAAAATATCGGTGACTTCCCCCGGCTTTAGAGTGCTCAACGCTTCCAAAAAAATCGACGGCAAGCGTCCTGATGCGCGCCAGCCCAGATCGCCGCCTTTTAATGCGTCCGGCGCGTCAGAATACTGGGCCGAAATTTGCACAAACTCAGCACCTTTGCGAAGTTCGCCCAGCGCCTGCATGGCGCGTTTACGGCGCACTTCAATTTGTGCGGTGGTAGCTTGTTCAGGCACCTGTACCAAAATATGCGCCAGACGAAATTCCTGGTCGGTGCTGGCTTCACGGGTTTCCAGTAATAGCTGGGTATCAATCTCGGCTTCAGTAACATTAATGTTGCCTTCGACTTCACGCTCACGCAAGCGGGTCATCATCACTTCGCCACGAATTTCCTCACGAAATTTTGACCAGGCCACACCATCCTGCTCAAGCAGCCGGCGGAACTCGGTCATTGATACGCTGTTTTCATCGGCGATTCTCTGCAGCGTTTTATCGAGCGTGCTTTCATCCACGCGAATGCCAGTTTCTTTAGCCTCCTGAATTTGGATGAGATCGGTAATCATGCGTTCGAGCAGCTGCTTTTGCAGCGCATCCTGCGGCGGTAATTGAGTGCCCTGCTTTTGCAATTGTTTGACCACGGTGCCCATGCGATCGGTTAAATCATTCGATGTAATCACTTCATTATTGACCACCGCAATGATGCGATCCAGCGCCAGAATGCCGCCTGTTTTGGCTGGCGCAGTGAGCTTGGTATCGAGCTTCGGTTGCGCAAGCGGCGGCGAAAAAGACGGCACCACCGACGGCACCCCCAATGCACCCAGCGGCTGTTGTGCAGGCGGGGTGGCCAGTTGTGCGTTCGCGGCCAGGCTGATGCTTAAAAAGGCAGGTAACAGGAAGCGAAGCAAAGATTGCAGATAATTTCTCATGGCAAAAATCTCATAGTAAATCGGGAAAACGAACGCGCCCACACATTACATGGAATGGATGGGATTGGCATAAAGCAATTAGGGCTAGCTCACAAATAGGGGCCCGCTTGTTAGCGAACTCAACGAAGCGATCCATCGAAACCATCTCTATCATTAGACCGTTTATAACCGGCAATATTCTGTCTTAATGTCTCAACAGGATTAGTGCCCACACCCAAATTGGACAGCCCCTTAAGTTCAAGCTGAAACTGGATCGAGTTTGAATATTGTTGAGTAGCAGTGGCAAAACGATGCACCACCAGCCGAAATTCCCAACACCCCTGATTATACTCGACACCGATCAGCCCTTCGAGCAGGCGACGGTCTGACAGCGAATGATTCGCACGCGCCAGCAGCGTCCACCCCGGCGCGGCGCGGCCAAATGGCCATTGAGTCGCAATATCGATCTGCTTTAGAGAATCACGTGTGAAGCGATAGCCTAAATTAAACAATCGCCCATCCGCCGCGTTATAGCGCGCTGCAATATTGGATTGCTGAAATTGTTTTTGTGAGGCCGAATACTGAAAACTCGAATCCAGCGACCATTGATTCGATATTTGCCCGGATACCGCAGCCAGAAAATCCGAGCGGCTGACATCGCCTGATAGGTTGCCGGAAACACCTAAGACGCCATTCAGCGCATTGTTGGGCAAGGTAACGCGTTGTGGGGTGAAATAGTAGCGCTGTCCCAGCGACATGCGCAGACGTTCAATTCCGGTCAGGTCTTCAATAAAGCGCGTTGAGACGGCCGCTGTAACCTGCTTGGCGTCAGAAATTCTATCGCCGCCAATAAACAGGTTCTCGTTAAAAATCTGTGCAAAATTAAAATCTGTAGCCGAGGTTGAAAACAGCGGGATGGTTGATTGATCGCGAAACGGCACATACAGAAAAAACAATCTTGGTTCTAGCGTTTGTGTCATTGCCTGGCCACCAAAATTAATCGGACGCTCAAACGCCAAGCCGCTATCAACACTAAAAATAGGCAGCGTCCGCGATTGGCTCTTGTAGCCGGTGGTGTTGTCGGTTAAATCATAACGAGTGGCATGAAAGCCGACCTTGGGCGTCACAAACCCGTATGGTTTGGTAAGCGAATAAGCGATCGAGGGATAAATTAACCATCGACGGCCACTGACCAAAGTCGGATGAGTGAAATCGGTATATTCGCCGGTGGTATTGAACTCAAGACCGGCGACGCGCGCAGGCCGTGCATTGAAGGTAATTTGTGGCGCTAGAAAATAAGGCCTGACAACCGGCGCCAGCGGGTCCTGCAAGGTTTGAAAACTTAAAAAACGGGTGGTCAGATTGCCAAAGTCGGATGCGTAATTCAGCGCGTAATCGCGCGGCAAATTGGTTTGTACGGTGTTGGCAATGCGGGTAGACAGATCACGGAAGTAAGCGTCGTCCGAAACCTTTTGTGCGTTGATCGAGGCATTCCAGCCACGGGCGAAACGATCGCCAAACAATGGGCCGATCAAGTCAGACAGATTCTGATAATGGCGCAGTGAAAAAAGGTAGCGATCACGTTCGGCTTTACGATCGTTCGGTAAAAACTCGGTATCAAGCTGGCCGATATACTGAGTGCTTAAAAAGCGGAATTCGCTGCCAATTTGCAGGCCGCGTTTCGAGAAAATTTTCGGTGTGAAAGTAGCGTCATAGTTAGGCGCGATGTTCCAGTAGTACGGTACGGCCAGTTCAAAGCCATTGTTTGACGAGGTGCCGAACGCGGGCGACAAAAAGCCGGATTTACGATCACTGTTAAGCGGGAAAGTAATATAGGGCAAATATAAAATGGGGACGCCTTTGAATTCGATGCGACTGTTATAGCCCGTGCCAATATTGCTGACCCGATCCAGACTCAGCTCTGAAACCCGCAGATACCACTCATCCTCACCCGGTTTGCAAGTGGTGTAATTGGCGGCAAATAAACGCTCCTTATTTTCGCCTTCAAAATTCATACGTTCGGCGCTGCCGCGCGCTTCGTAGCGCTGGGTTGGACGCAATGCAGTTTTGCCGAAAAAATACGTAGGGTTGAGCAGCGTGCCAACCTCGGTATCAAGCTTTAATCTAAGATTGTGGCCGTCAAAAATATCGCCATCACGCAACATTTTAATGCGTCCCACGGTGGTGGCAATATCGTTTTCCTCATCATAGTCGAGCCGTTCAGCCTGCAATTCCATGGTGTCCTGTTTTAAAACCACGCTCCCCTCAGCCGAGGCCGATTGCTGGCTAATGCCTTCAATTTTATTGGCTTCCAGTGATCTTGCACCCTCTTTTTTGGCCGGTTTGAGCAGCAACATACCCGGCGATGGGATAGTGCGCTCAAGCCTGGCGCCCTCGCGAATGGCAGCGTCCAGCTCGGCCTGATTGGGGGCTGATGCCTGCTGCGCCCATAAGCTGCTGCCGGGGTTGGTCACGCCAAGACTGCCGATCAGCAGCGAGCCTAGGGCGATGGATAAACGGGTGTGGCGGCAATGTGGCGGGGGCTTGAGAAAATGATTAGGCACGAGTGAAAGTGAAATAAAATTTGCAGTAATGACCCAAATGCGGGAACGGGTTGATGGCGGGACGATGACATAGTGCGAATGGTAAAATGATGTTTTGTTTAATCGCTTAATAGTTTTAGCTTCACACATTTAAAATCTAGAACATGAATAACAGCGCTCATAATGCATACTCCCGCCTGGCCAAGCTGCAAAATTGGCTGGTCAGTCAATTTGCAGGATTTGATCCGGCGCTCAATAAACTTACGTGTGTACCAATCGCAAGCGGCGCTCGTCTGGCAAATTTTAAGCATAACCGTCATTTTCGCATAACCATCAGCGGCGAAACATATATCGTTATGGATGGGTCAGATCAAGCGCTAGCAACACCTGAACGCGACGCTGCCTTTATCAAGGCGGTCGCGCTATTGACTGATGCCGCCATAAATAGTCCGAAGGTGGTGGCGCACGATCCGACTGAAGGTTTTTGGCTGTTATCGCCAATCGGCCAGCACAGTTATCAAGATAATTTGAGTGAGGAAAATGCAGATAGCCTGTTCCGTCCGGCGGCGGATGCACTGATTCGCTGGCAATTAACGTCCCGCCCGGATGTGTTGCCGCATCTAGATGCTGCACAGTTGAAACGCGATTTAGGTAAATTTGAAAAATGCTACCTGACAGAACATCTGAAGCTAAAACTGGGCATTGCGCAACAGCTCGTCTTGGATAATGTGTTTATCCATATCGCGACCGTTAATTGCTCAGAAGCCAAGGTGTTCGTACATCGCGATTTTGCGCCGCAAAATTTAATGATCTCCGCAGCCAGCCCGGGCGTCCTGGGCTTTGAGGGCGCGGTGTTTGGCCCGATCAGCTATGACATTGCCTCGCTGTATAAAGATGCGTTCAGATCGTGGGATGAAGAGCGGGTGCTTGACGGTACGATTCGTTACTGGGAAAAGGCTAAAAAATCCGGTCTGCCTGTACCGGATGACTTCGGTGATTTTTATCGACATGTCGAGTGGGCAGGTCTGCAGCGGCACCTGCATTTATTGGGTGTGTTTGCAAATCAATCAACGCACTGTCTTAATGACAGTCCAGATTATCTGGCGGATGCGCCACGCTTTTTAAACTATATTCGCAAAGTGGGTGAGCGTTATACCGCATTGTTTCCGTTGATTCGGCTGCTGGATGCGCTAAAAATTGATGACGGTATCGTGCGGAAAACGGCTTACACATTTTAACCATCCATCATAAATATCCATCGCGCATTCAAAATAATAACCTGAGCAACTTTCCCTATCCAGGCATGTTTTAAATCGTAGAATATTGTATTGTTCGCATCGAATATTTTTTGTAGAGGTATCCATGAAACGTGAACTCCCGCCGATCCCAATTGTCCTGCCCAATATAAAAGCCCACACGAAACGTCGCGTCCGTCTTGCCAAAACATTGAGTGAGGGGCTGGTACTGCTGCCGACCTCGCGCGAACAAACACGCAATGCTGATGCCCATTATGACTATCGTTGGGATAGCTATTTTTATTACCTCACTGGGTTTCGTGAACCCGAGGCGGTGTTGGCGATTACGCTCGGCAAAAAACCGCGCCACATCCTGTTTTGCCGTGATAAAAATATGGAGCGTGAAATTTGGGACGGCTTTCGTTTCGGCCCCACCATGGTAAAAGAAATATTTGAATTTGATGAAGCGTATCCCATGTCGGAGCTGGAAACGCGCATTCCCGAATTGATGACTAATTGTGATACGGTACATACCCCGCTGGGGTCTGATGCTGAATGGGATCAGTCGATTGCGCGCTGGATCAATAGCGTGCGCGCTAAACTTCGCAGTGGTGTGACAGCGCCGATAGAATTAAAAGATGTGCGCCATGCCTTGAGCCAGATGCGACTGATTAAAGATGAAGTCGAAATTGACATCATGGCCAACGCGGGCAGAATTTCATCCAACGCCCATATACGCGCCATGCGACATGCCAAGCCGGGCATGTTCGAGTATCAGGTTGAGGCCGAAATTCTGCATGAATTTATCAAGAACGGTGCGCGTCAGCCCGCCTACGGCAGCATTGTGGCAGCAGGCGCGAACGCCTGTATATTGCATTATCGTGAAAACGCTGCGCCGCTGCGACCCGGTGATTTAATGTTGATTGATGCCGGTTGCGAGCTGGAAAGCTATGCCGCCGACATTACGCGCACATTCCCGGTCGCCGCAAAATTTACTGGCCCGCAACGCGATATTTATGAGTTGGTGCTTGAATCACAATTAGCGGCTATCAAAGCCGTCAAGCCTGATGCACCGTTTGGCAAATATCATGATGTCGCCGCCCAGGTGCTGGCGCAGGGCTTGATTGATTTGAAATTGTGCAAGGGCAGCCTCGATAAAGTTATCGAAACCGAATCGTATAAACAATTTTATATGCATCGCGCCGGCCATTGGCTAGGCCTGGATGTGCATGATGCAGGCGACTATAAGCATCAGGGAAAATGGGTGAAGCTGCAGCCGGGCATGGTGTTGACCGTTGAGCCTGGCTTATATATTCGACCTGCCGATAATGTGCCCAAGCATTTCTGGGATATTGGCGTGCGCATTGAAGATGATGTGCTGGTGACGAAAACAGGCAATCGTGTTTTGACTTCGTCATGCCCCAAGTCGGTTCAGGATGTTGAGGCATTGACCACAGCTTAATTCAGCATAGTCAGCATAATATAGTCTAGTCGGCGCGGTCATTTGTCAGCGGTTTTGTAGGCGAAATAGGCGAAATTTTTATCTTGAATATCGTAATCATCGGTGCAGGGCCAGTCGGCGCAACATTTGCGCTGCTGGCAAAAAGTTTGGGATTAAATGTTTCCATGCTGGAAGCGCGTGAGGGTATTTCGCGCGAATCGCGTACGTTGGCGCTATCGTATGGCAGCCGCGAAATTCTGGATCGAGCCGGGGCGTGGCAGCCCGCCTTTGGCACGCACTGGGGCATTCATGCCGGCATGCGTGTTGAGCTCCCAAAAGTTGCTGAAATCCATTCGATTCATAATTCACAAAAAGGCGGTTTTGGCCGAGCGGTGATTACGCGTGAAGACGGCGGCGTACCCGCGTTGGGTTATGTACTGAGCTACGCAGATTTGCAAACCGCGCTCGATCAGGCATTAATCGCCAAGGCCGTGACGGTGGAACGTGGTGCCATTGTTTCGGACATCACCGAAACGGCTAGTGGTGCCCAGGTAAGTTATACGCAGCACGGCATTAAATGCAGCGTTGCGGCGGATGTGGTGGTGCTGGCTGACGGCGGCGCTAATCTGGGCAAAGTGCCTGCGATTTCAGTCATCGAAAAAGATTACGCGCAAACGGCGCTGCTGGGCCAAATTCAAAGTGACACGCCCCATAGCCATCGCGCTTATGAACGATTTACACCAGAAGGGCCCGCGGCGCTGCTACCCAAGTGCGACGCGCATTCATATTCTCTTGTGTGGGTGGCTAGCGCAGAAAAAATTGAGCACCTTAAAATGCTTGATGAGGCTGGGTTTTGTGCCGCGTTCCAGGCGCATTTCGGGTTTCGGGCAGGCCGCTTTTTGGCGGTCAAGGATCGCCGTAGTTATCCGCTTAAATTACGCACGGTGTCGTCTGCAGTGGCTGGCCATGTGGTGGTGATTGGTAACGCCGCGCAGGCTTTGCACCCGGTGGCAGGACAGGGCTTTAATCTGGGGCTGCGCGATGCCGAAGAATTGGCTGGGATGTTGTCAACTACTGTGGCCAATGCGCATGCCGCATCGACCGCGTTGGAAAACTATGCCGCTTCACGCTCCAAAGATGTCTCACGCAGCGTCGGGTTCACCGATTTTTTGGTGAGGACATTCTCCAACGATCATGCTTTAAATCGTATCCCGCGCGGGGTGGGTTTGGCGTTGGTGGATATATTGCCTTTTGCACGTAAAGCACTGGCACACCGCATGTTGTTCGGAGCGTCACGTTGAGAGCCACCCTGCATGATCGCATAGTGGTTGTGGGCGGCGGGCCCATCGGGCTCGCGATGACATTAGCATTGGCGAACGCCGAAACAGGCCTGCGTGGCGGAAATGTATCGCTGGTGGAGCGGCAAACTCTAGCACTGGAGCGGCTTCCCAGCCTACTCGATCATCGTGTTTATGCGCTGTCGCCGGGTTCAAAAACGTTACTTGAGAGCCTTGGCGTATGGTCACATTTGCTCTCGGCGAGGATTGAGCCGGTGCGTGCCATGCATGTATTTGGCGACGCATTGCAAACTTCCAAGCAGGTCAATGATTGCAATAATGAGCGCAGCAAAATTGAATTTTCAGAGGGTATGCCGCTAGCGTTTATGGTGGAACATAGCGCGTTGATGCGGGCCCTGATCGAACAGCTACGTGAGCAAGCTGGCACGACTGGCAATATTCATATGTTTGATAACGCGGACATTAGCGGTGTTGAATTTGCCAAGGCAGGAGGCGCGCATCAGCTTCGGCTAAAAGCGGGGCCAACGCTGGCAGCTGATTTGTTAATCGCAGCTGATGGTGCCAGCTCCCCGCTGCGCGCTCAGGCCGGGATTGTTGCGGAAACCAAAGACTATGAAAGCGATGGCATCGTTGCCAATTTTCGTATTGAACAGCCGCACGGCGGTATTGCTCGTCAATGGTTTGCCCATGACGGCGTGCTCGCCTATTTGCCGTTGCCCGACAACCAGGTTTCAATAGTGTGGTCGGTCAGCAAAACACGTGCCGATGAATTGAGCGCGCTGGATGATCAGGCTTTTACCCGTGCGGTTATGCAGGCCGGGGATCATGTATTTCCCGGCATGGTGCTCGCTTCGCCAAGAGCCCGATTCGCGTTGCGACGGGTGATGGCGACTCAGTGGGTGCAGCCAGGCTTTGCATTGATCGGTGATGCCGCTCATGCCATTCATCCGCTCGCTGGTCAGGGCGCTAATCTGGGCTTTGCCGATGTGCGTAAACTTCAGGACGAAATGCAAAATCGTTCGGTGTTGTCGCACGCAGGCGACTTGGCAGTATTGCGACGTTATGAACGCGCTCGTGTTGAGGATGCCGTTATCATGAGTTATGTAACAGACGGTCTGCGTGCGCTTTATTTGAGTGAGTCGCAGGCGGTAACACGCATGCGTCGCGATGGTCTGAAGGCGGCTAACGAAATGGATTTTGCCAAGTCTTTGGTAATGGCGCACGCTATGAGATAGTTGTTGATGAGTTGCGTATAAGTTTGCGCTCACAATGGCGCACAATTCGGCAACTTGTGAAGCGCGGAGTTGTCTATTTTTAGTAAAATATTAGTAAGCTTCATAATTAATCACGAATTTTAAAAATACAACGTAAAAACATAAAGCAAAAGGATGATGTCGTGAATTCATTGAAAACGGTTTTAATTGCGCTAATCATATTTTTCTCGGTATTGACGGCTTGTACATCTTCCGCCAGTCCGGAAGTAAACAAATCAGCGGCTGTAGCAGTCGTAGCAAACAAGGCGGAAGCGACGGTCAAACAAGAGGTCGAAACAAAATTCCCTGAAGTCAAGGTCGAGCGTGTGACGAAAACAACTTATGCCGGCCTTTATGAAGTGTTCGCGGGTAGCGAGATTTTTTATACCGATGACAAAGTTACTTTTTTGATGCTCGGCAAAGTGGTTGATGCCCAGACGCGTACTGATGTGACCGAGGCGCGCTTGGCTAAGCTGACTGCGATTAAATTTGATGATTTGCCGCTGGATAAAAGCATCAAGCTGGTGCGTGGCACAGGAGCGCGTCGCATGGCTATTTTTGAAGATCCGAATTGCGGGTACTGTAAAAAATTTGAGCAGGACCTGAATCAGCTGGAAAATGTTACCGCGTATATTTTCCCTTATCCGATTCTGGCACCCGATTCGATGGATAAGGCCAAGGCCATCTGGTGTTCGAGCGATCAGCTGAAAGCATGGCAGGATCAAATGCTGCGCGGCCAATTGACCGCCGCAAAAGGTACATGCGAAACACCTATTGATCAACTAGTCGCGCTTGGCCAGAAGCTTAGAGTGACCGGTATTCCCACCACCTTTTTTGAGGATGGTGAGCGTATTTCTGGCGCGCTGCCCAAAGCAACCATTGAAGCCAAGCTGGTTACGGCTTCCCTTGCGGTCGCCTCAGCAGGCGCCAAATCAGCCACCAAGTAATACTTTGATAGTTTGCCGAGTACAAAACAAAAAGGCGCCGTTGGCGTCTTTTTATTTGCGCGCTTTCAACTCGGCATGAGCTGATTCTATTTGAGGCCCGCGTGCAAACCTGACACGATAAATAATGCCACAGTCAGGCCGAAGCCCACGAGCCAAATTAGCGAACGCATAGAAGCATGATTGCCTACATAGCACCAAACATACGCAATGCGTACCAGCACAAAAGCAATCGCGATTGCGTTGACCGAATGGACTGGAGCCTCGGTGAGGTGCGCAATTATGACGCCGGCCAAAAAAAATGGAAACGCTTCAAAACTATTGAGGTGCGCAGCATGCGCCCGTTTTTTAGCACCCTCCCGGGTAGCGAGCCAGTCGCGCGGTGTCCTGTTGTCGTAGCGCTTGTCGGCTTTGGCAATGCCCACCACGATATACGGCATGATGCCGACAATGAATACACACCAGAAAGCAGCGGTCATAAATATCCTTTGCGTGATAAAAGTTTAAGGGGCTGTGGATGCGGGTGCCGCTATTGAAGTCGCTGCTGATACCGGTATCGATGGTAGCGTCAGTGCATTAGGATCATAGCCGCGAGGAAGTAACACCCACATCCGGCCTTGCTGTTTCATGCGCCCGGCCTGGTTGCCTGCTGCATCGCCAAAGCCAAAGAAATAATCAGCTCGCACGGCGCCAAAAATAGCGCCGCCGGTATCTTGCGCCACCATCAGACGGTTCAGAGGCTCCTTCGACAGCGGCAAGGTGGTCGCCAGATAGACCGGTACACCCAGCGGAATCACGCGTTGATCAACCGCAATAGACCGCTCTGCCGTCAGCGGTACACCCAGTGTGCCAATCGGCCCGGACAAGTCTGGTGGCAATTCTTTGAAAAAAACGTAGCTTGGATTGATGTTCATAAACTGCCGCACCTTGCCCGGATTTTTCTGGGCCCAAGCTTTGATGCCTTGCATGGATGCGCGCTCCGCCCTGATTTCTCCGCGACGAATCAAAGCGCCCGCCAATGATTTAAACGGGTGGCCATTTTGGTCAGCATAGCCAATACGCATGCGAGTGCCGTCAGGCAACTGAATTTGTCCGGAACCTTGAATCTGCAAAAAAAACGATTCAACCGGATCATCGACCCAGGCGATTTCAAGACCTTTTAGCGGCGACGCGTCCGCTTCAATCAGGCCGCGGTCAAAATAGGGCACTAGCTTGTTACCGATCAGGCGGCCACGCAGGCGGCGATTCTTAAGCTCCGGATAGACCTCGGCTAAATCAATTGAAACCAAATCCTGCGGCGGAGCATAAATAGGGTGGCGAAATATCTCAGTGCGCATACGACTGCCGCGCAGCAATGGTTCGTAATAACCGGTGACGACACCCGTTGCAGAATTGTCCGCATTGATGGCCTGATAAGGCTCGAATTCGGTTTCAAAAAAGCGCGTAATAGTAGAACTGGTAGCACGAGTGCGGTTTTGAAGTGATGCAGCCTTCGCACATACATCAGACCAGACTGGCTGGGCCTTCATGGCCGAGCAACCTTGCAGGAAGGCATTCAGCGCCGGGCCGGGATCGTCGATGCCCCAATTCGGCAACGCCTGCCAAGTGGCTCGTTCGAGGCGGCCACGACTGGCCTCAGGCAGCATCGGCGCGGTGTCGGCAGGCACGAGCGCGGTGTTGTCAGGCAGCATCGGCACCGTGGTCGAGCCGGCGCAAGCAGCACAGGGTGTACAGATTTCACAGGTGGGCAGAGGCGCAATGATATGAGTGATGGCAGCCGAGGTGGTGGTCGGGCTGGCGGTGGCGGTCGTAGCGGTGCTGGCGAGAGCGGAGCGCGAGGCGTTGGCGGGAGCTGATTTTTCTGGCGCGCTGGCACAACCTGCCAGCAGCACGACCACCATACAGGCGCTTCCTACATATCTGGAGCGTCTGGAACGGATGGAAAATTTGGCATCAAGAATAAAATTCATATCGACGGGAGTATACAATTCAGTCCTAATTTTGCTTAATTTTGCTTTAAGCATCGCATGTTGGAGGTATTAATGGGTTGGGTATTTCTTCAGGTGTTTCTGGCGTTTGGAGTGGGCGTACTAATTGTTTGGTGGACTTGGCCCAAGACCCCCAAGATACCCAAAGCATCCGCCACTTCGTCAGTTTCTGCTCCATCAGGTGCGCTTAAAGACGTACCGTCGAACGAGCAAAAAGACGCACCAAAAAAAATCGATGAGGCTTAGCCGAGCTCAACCATGACGTTACAAACTAATGCAGTACCCGTGGCACTGACAAGGTAAATTCTGGAACTACGGCGTCAAATTTGGTGCCGTCTTCTGCCACCATGTGATAAATGCCACGCATTGTGCCAACGATAGTATTGATTGATGAGCCCGAGGTATATTCAAAATGATCGCCCGGCTTCAAAATCGGTTGTTCACCGATAATGCCGACGCCCCGAACTTCCTGAACCTGGTTGTCGGCATCGGTAATAATCCAATGGCGGCTGATTAACTGCGCAGATATTTGGCCATCGTTTGCAATATGAATCGTATAGGCGAATACATATTGATCATTTTCTTCGTCCGATTGATCGGGCAGGAAAAATGACTGTGCCGTCACTTTTACGTGGTATTTTTTGGCATCGATTTTTTTAGTGTCATCCATATCGAAATGCTACCACGCGGACGCCTGCAAACCGGGCTGCGTAAAAACCGCAGCTTGTCACGTAAAATACTTTTAATCTTTATTTGTCTGATACCTGATGCCTGATATGTCTCCTCATTTTCGTATAGCGCCGTCCATTCTTTCTGCCGATTTTGCCCGTTTGGGTGAAGAGGTGCGCGCCGTCATTCACGCCGGTGCCGATGTTATTCATTTCGATGTCATGGACAACCATTACGTGCCCAATCTCACCATCGGGCCGATGGTATGCGCCGCTTTGAAGCCGCATGCCAAACGCGCGGATGGCACACCAATACCGATTGATGTGCATTTAATGGTCAAACCGGTTGATCGGATCGTGCCGGACTTTGCGCAGGCGGGTGCCAATATTATTTCGTTTCATCCGGAGGCGTCGGATCATGTTGATCGCACGTTAGGACTGATTCGCGAGCAGGGTTGCAAGGCCGGACTAGTGTTTAATCCCGTTACGCCACTCAGCTATCTTGACTACGTGATGGATAAAGTTGATCTGATTTTGATCATGAGTGTAAACCCGGGTTTTGGTGGGCAAAAATTTATTCCGGAGGCGCTCACCAAATTGCGCGAAGCCAAGCGGCGGATTCAGGATTCAGGACGGGATATTTGGCTGGAAGTCGACGGCGGCGTTAGAACAGACAACATTGCCGCGATTGCTGAAGCGGGTGCCGACACATTGGTTGCAGGTTCCGCGATTTTTGGGCCTGGCGATTACGCAGCCACCATTAGCGCGATGCGTGCTGAGTTGGCGAAAGTGAAACGATGAGCATCGGCACCCCAAACGCCAGCACTGGTGCGGATCTTGAGCCAGATACCTTGAAGATGCCCGTGGCTAATGCCGTTTCAGGCATGCCTCCTGCAGATGCCCGTCCAGACTTGATGGTTGAGCAGGCCGTGACAGCGCCGACCGAAGCGAAAAAAGTCCGCTATCGCGCCAAACCAAAATTCACCTTTCCCATTGCTGTAAAAGTTGTGCTGCTAGATCTGGATGGAACTTTGCTTGACACCATCGGCGACATCATTTCGGCCGCAAACATGATGCGCGGCACGCTGGGATTTCAGCCCCTAGAGAGCGGGGTGATGCGTAATTTTGTGGGTAAAGGCGTTGTCAATTTGGTTGCTAAAACATTGAAGGACGCGGTAGGTGAGGTTGGCCCTACGGCTTTGAAAGTGGCGGTCGCTAATTTTGAACGGCAGTACGAAAGCTGTTTTACGCAAACCAGTCAGCCTTATCCTGGCGTGGTTGATGGCCTGAACGCTTTGAACGACGCGGGCTTCCGACTCGGGTGCGTCACTAACAAAATCGAAAAATTTACCCTTCCTCTGCTTGAAAAAACTGGCTTGCGGGATTATTTCGAGATTGTGGTATCAGGCGATACCGTGGCTGAAAAAAAGCCGCATCCGATGCAGTTAAGACACGCCGCCGAATTCTTTGGCTGCAAAACCAGTGAGATGTTGCTGATTGGCGATTCCGTTAACGACGCTGAAGCCGCCCGCTCTGCAGGTTGTGCGGTATTCATCCTTCCCTATGGCTACAATGAAGGCCAGGAGCTGCGCGGTCTTGACTGCGATGCATTTATCGACGATGTTCCGGCGGCGCTGAAATTCGTTAAACTATTGGCCTAGTCATTACCTTCCTATTATCAGACATGAGTTTTTTCACAAAATCGAGTTCGTGGTGGCGATCGCCAATCTGGCGCTGATCATTTTTTGATCTACGTCTTCATTGTTGCCGAGCTGTTGCATCCCGCCTGTCCAACCGTTTTTTGCTGAAAACATCATGACTGAAACTGAATTCCAAAGCTTGGTAGCGCTTGGCTACAATCGAATCCCTGTCACGCTCGAGACCTTTGCCGATCTGGATACGCCGCTGTCCATTTTCCTAAAGCTGGCCAACAAACCCCACTCCTACTTGCTCGAATCGGTGATCGGCGGCGAGCGTTTTGGCCGATACTCGATCATCGGCTTACCGGCGCGCGAATGGCTTGAGGTACGCGGCCGCGAGGTGGCCGTGGTGCGCCGCAAGGCCGGGGGCGCAAGCGAAAAAGTCGAGCATAAATTTGTAGATGATCCGCTCGCCTTCGTTGATAAATATCGCACGCGATTTAAGGCCGCACCGATTCCCGGCGCATTGCGCTTTGCAGGTGGCCTTGCAGGCTATTTTGGCTATGACACGGTGCGTTATATCGAGCCAAAACTCGCTCAGCATCTGGACGACAAGTTCACCGCCAAGCCTGACCCCATCGGCGTGCCCGATATTGTGCTGATGCTCTCCGATGAGCTGGCCGTGGTGGACAATCTTTCGGGCAAACTCTATCTGATCGTTTACGCCGATCCTGCGCTGCCCAATGCGCTGCTCAATGCACAACGACGCCTTACCGAACTGCGCCTTGGACTGCGCAGCCAGGCACCGCTGCCGGTATATGTGCCGGGTGCGGACGCAGCCGAACCTAAATCGGAAATCGGTAAAGAAGCATTCCTGAAAGCGGTGGCGAAATCGAAGCAATATATCGTTGATGGCGACATTATGCAGGTGCAAATTTCGCAACGAATTTCGCAGGCTTTCGATGCACCGCCGATTAATTTATATCGTGCATTGCGCTCCATTAACCCGTCTCCCTATATGTTTTATTTCGATATGGGAGAGTTCCATATTGTCGGCGCTTCACCGGAAATTCTGGTGCGGCAGGAGGGCAGCAAAGTGACTGTGCGGCCTATTGCCGGCACACGCAAACGCGGCGATACGCCCGAACATGATCGCGAGCTGGAAGCAGAATTGCGCAGTGACCCGAAAGAGCTGGCCGAGCATTTGATGCTGATTGACCTGGGCCGAAATGATATTGGCCGCATCGCGAAATTTGGCAGCGTCAAAGTCACTGAACAATTTGTGGTCGAGCGTTACTCGCATGTGATGCATTTGGTCTCGCATGTAGATGGTGAAATTCGCGATGATGTAGGCGCGATCGATTTGCTCCGCGCCACTTTTCCGGCAGGTACCGTGACGGGTTCCACCAAGGTTCGCGCCATGGAGATAATTGACGAGCTGGAACCGTCAAAACGCGGCATTTATGCCGGTGCAGCGGGCTATTTGGGCTTTAATGGAAACATGGATTTAGCTATTTCAATCCGTACCGGCGTGGTTAAGGACGGTGTGCTGTATGTGCAGGCAGCGGCAGGCATTGTGGCTGATTCCGAGGCCGAGCTGGAGTGGCAGGAAACTGAAAACAAGGCTAGAGCGCTGCTCCGCGCCGCGGAGATGGTGTCCGCTGGAATCGATACCAACGCCTAGGCAAACGCAAGCGCAATGAAATGAATAAGGACTAAAAGTCATGCTGCTCATGATCGATAATTACGACAGCTTTACCTACAATCTAGTGCAGTATCTGGGCGAGCTGGGTGAAGAGGTGCTGGTAAAACGCAATGATGAAATTTCGATTGCTGAAATCGAGGCGCTGGCGCCCGCACGCATCGTCATTTCTCCTGGCCCCTGCTCGCCGAGTGAGGCGGGGATTTCGGTCGCAACGATTGAAAAATTTGCCGGGAAAATTCCCTTGTTGGGGGTGTGTCTTGGGCATCAAAGTATTGGCCAGGCATTTGGCGGAAAAATTGTGCACGCCAAAACTTTGATGCATGGCAAAACCTCACAGGTGATTCATACCCACCTTGGCGTCTTCGCCGGTTTGCCGTCTCCCTACCGGGCGACGCGGTATCACTCGCTGGTAATCGAGCGTGAATCGTGCCCGGATTGCCTGGAAATTACCGCATGGACAGATGATGGTGAAATCATGGGAGTACGACACAAGACGCTGCCCATTGAAGGTGTGCAATTTCATCCCGAATCAATCATGACTGAGCACGGTCACGCCTTGCTCAACAATTTTTTGAAGAACACAGCGTAATTTCGAATTGAGAAAAATCATGTTTACTCCGCAAGAAGCAATCAACCGTTTATCTGACAAACGCGAAATTTTTTATGATGAAATGGTCGACCTTTTTCGCCAGGTCATGGAGGGGAGTGTCACCCCGGTGCAGCTCTCTGCCATCTTGATGGGCCTGCATGTGAAGACCGAAAGCGTTTCCGAAATTGCGGCGGCGGCACAGGTAATGCGCGAGTTTTCAACCAAGGTGGACGTTGATGATGTATCGCAGCTGGTGGACACCTGCGGAACCGGCGGCGACAAGGCGCATACCTTCAATATTTCAACCACCGCCGCGTTTGTCGCAGCCGCAGCCGGCGCCAAAGTGGCCAAGCACGGTGGGCGTTCAGTCTCATCTCAATCGGGCAGTGCAGATGTGCTGGAAGCGTTGGGCGTAAATTTAAATTTGACCCCGGAACAAGTAGCGCTTTCGATAAAACAAGTTGGACTCGGTTTTATGTTCGCACCCCATCATCATCCGGCAATGAAATATGCTGCTCCTGTCCGTAAAGAGTTGGGCATGCGCACCATCTTGAATATTCTCGGCCCCTTGACCAATCCGGCCGGTGCGCCCAATCAGTTGATGGGCGTATTCCATCCCGATCTGGTGGGTATCCAGGCACGTGTGCTGAAGCAGCTAGGCTCAAAGCACGTGATGGTCGTACATGGTGAAAATGGCCTGGATGAAATTTCCATTTCTGGCCCCACTTTTGTCGCCGAACTGAAGCACGGTTTTGTCACGGAATTTAAAATAGAGCCTAAACAATTCGGCATGGATCAGGCGCCGCTGGAGACGATAAAAGCAGCTGATAAAACTGCTTCGATGGCGATGTTGCGGTCAGTGCTGAATAACCAGCCCGGCCCAGCAAAAGATATTGTTTGTTTAAATGCCGGTGCGGCCATTTATGTTGCGGGCGTTTCCAGTGACCTATGGGGCGGTGTGACCAAAGCGCACGAAATGATTGAGTCTGGCAGAGCTCAAGCCAAGCTAGATGATTTGGTTAAATTCACCCATGCTTTTTAAATCCAAGATCAAAACTCATAAAAAATTAGGCTCAAACAGTGTCAGATATTCTGCAAAAAATTCTTGCCACCAAGCGCCAGGAAGTGGCATTCGCCAAGACGCAGCTGTCTTATGATGAGCTGCAATCCCGTGTTGGCAATGCCCTGCCAGTGCGTGACTTTGTGGGGGCGATTCGGGCTAAACATTTGTTAGGTCGACCTGCTGTCATTGCGGAAATTAAAAAGGCGAGCCCCAGTGCTGGCGTGTTTCGTGCTGCTCTAAAAGGGGACAGATCCTCTTTTGATCCCGCACGATTTGCACAAAATTATGAGGCGCATGGCGCAGCGTGCCTGTCGGTGCTGACAGATCGCGAATATTTTCAGGGGAGTGCTGACGATCTAATCAGTGCTCGCGCCGCCTGCACGCTGCCGGTGCTGCGCAAAGATTTTATTGTCGATGCGTACCAAATTGTTGAAGCGCGCGTCATGGGAGCAGACGCGGTGTTGTTCATTATGGGCGCTGTCGATATTGCCTTGTTTCATAAATGGGAGTCGCTGGCCACTTCACTGGGCTTGGCAGTATTGGCTGAATCACACTCAGCCGCCGAGCTTGAGCAAGCGCTAACGTTGAAGACGCCTTTGATCGGCATTAACAATCGTGATTTGACTCAGTTTATTACTCGGAGTGAAACAACGCTTTATTTGAAGTCACTTATTCCCGCTGATCGAATATTGGTTACAGAAAGTGGAATTAATACTCAAGAGATAGTAGTGGAGATGCTTAGCGCCGGAGTAAACACTTACCTAATAGGCGGGGCGTTGATGACAAGCGAAACCCCGGGTATCGGCTTGGATTGGCTTTTTGGCGACCGCCTACGTGCCTAAAGTAAATGAATTACAGCTTTATTACATCACAGTTTGCATGTTGTAGAAACGCAACATCCAATGAGGAGCGCGGCTAAATTATGGGTCAGCACTTGAGCTAGCGTCCCAATTTTGGCAAAATGCTTGTAACTTCTCAACAAGATTGAGCATTTTGGTAGTGCAGGGAAGTTGCTGAATCAATGTTTTGCCGGTTATCTAGTGCGTATCATGGTAAGTTAGCCGCTGGATAGCAGCGCCTGCGCTCAGTGCTTTATATACTTCCATAGAATTTATAAGCTTCAACTTAACCCCCTCAAAGGAGATTTGTGATGAATAAGAAATTGATTGCTTTGGCTGTTGCCGGTGCCTCGTTGGCTCCAGTCGTTGCCTCAGCGCAAACAGCAAACCCCGTAACCCTCTACGGTCGCGCGATGGTGATGTTTGAATCCGTCAAGGCCGATGGCGGTTCAGCCACACCGCTGCCTTCACGTAACCGCGTATCTGATGTTGGTCCGTCATTTATCGGTGTGCGTGGTACAGAAGATGTTGGTGGCGGTTTGAAGGCTTTCTTTCAGGCTGAATTTGGTTTCCGCCTCGATGATAACGTCGCAGGTAATCAAACACCTTTTAGTGGTCGTAATTCAGGCGTTGGTCTGCAAGGTGCATTCGGTAGTGTTTTGTTGGGCCGTTGGGATACCCCGTGGAAAGTTGCCACCATTCAAATTGATCCGTACGGCGATACCAGCATGGGTGGTCTGACAACCGGCATCAATGATCGCGGCAATTTTGATCGTCGCGAAACTAACGTGGTTCAGTACTGGACGCCGAATTTGTCTGGTTTTCAGGGCCGCGCATCTTACGCCGCTAACGAAGGCAGAACTGCTCTCGTTAATCCTAGCAGCACCTCGTTTAGCGGTACCTATACACAGGGCCCGTTTTATGCCGGTATCGCTTGGGAACGTCATAAAGACCAATACAAACCTTACACCGGTGCTGTTGCTGCAGCTGCAGGGGCATCAGAGCGCGGCCAAGCGATTTTTGGTAGCGTTAAATTAGGTGACTTTAAACTTGGCGCAATGGCCCAGAAGTTCAAGAAAGAGAATCCAGCGAACGGTATTGCATCACGCAGCACCGAAGCAAGAGCGCAGATGTTCTCGGCAACCTATACCGCTGGCAAGAACGTATTTATTTATTCTTACATCAACAATAAGGACAGCACATTTGCCACCGCAGGTGTAGCACCACTGCCAGCAGAGGCCGTATGTAAAGTCAATACACTGGGCTATAACTACGAGTTCTCACGCCGTACGACATTCCTGGCGCAATACGTGCAGATCAAGAATAACGTAACAGCGTTGTGTAACCTGGCTTCAAATGGACTGGCTGGCTTGTCAGCTGATCAAGATCCACGTGGCTTCGCAGTTGGCTTCAAGCACTTGTTCTAATTACGCGGCGCATTTAACGCATTAAGTACGATATGCGTGTCTAGTGCGCTGAGTAATATTAAATGAAACAATAAAGCGGGCACCGATTACGGTGTCCGTTTTTATTTTGAGGCTCATATAATAGTTATTTTTATAATGTTTGAATAACGGTCACTGAATGAATATGACTCCGCTGGATCGCTTGATTAGCGAAATTGATGCCGGCTTGCGCACACTGTTTGCAACGCCCTATGCCGAGCGTCCTTTGCCGCAGCCAGTTATGCCAACCATTACTGCCAATACGTCTCAACGTGAGCTTTCGGCAGATGAAAAACTGGAATCCATTCGTTTAATGCGGATAAATCATGTTGGCGAGGTTTGCGCGCAAGCGCTTTATAAAGGTCAGGCTATGGTGGCAAAGACGCCTAAAATCCATATTCTGCTTGAGCAGGCCGCACGTGAAGAACGAGACCATTTGGCCTGGTGTCAAACCAGAATAGCTGAGCTAAATGGCGCAACCAGTCGCTTGACGCCATTATTTTATGCGGGCTCATTTGCGCTCGGTGCGGTATCAGGTTTACTCGGTGATAAATGGAGCATGGGATTTTTGGTAGAAACCGAGCGCCAAGTGGAAGCGCACTTAAGCGATCACCTCAAACGTCTGCCAGAGGGTGACCAACGCAGCCGCCAGATTATTGAGGCGATGCGTACAGATGAAATTCATCACGCGCAGACCGGACTTGAGAATGGTGCTGTCGAGCTGCCAGAGTCCGTAAAGGCCGCGATGCGCAGCATGTCTAAGGCAATGACGGCAACAACTTACTGGCTATAGCATTCGGGAAGCAAGGCTTTCGTTGCTTTTCCCTAACTGCTAAGCCTCAATAATCTCAAAATCGTGAGTTACCGCGGCCGTTTTAGCCATCATGGCCGAGGCAGAGCAATACTTTTCAGCCGAAAGCTGAATGGCGCGGGCTACCTTGGCGTGATCCAGTGACTTGCCAGTGACTAAATAATGAAAATGAATGCCCGTAAAGACTTTCGGATCAGTATCAGCGCGTTCGGCGGACAGCTCCACCACACAATCAGTAATAAGCTCCCGACCTTTTTTTAGAATATGAATCACATCAAACGCGCTACAGGCCCCCGTTCCGATCAGCACTGTTTCCATCGGACGTGGCCCCAGGTTGCGGCCGCCTGCCTCGGGAGACCCATCCATGACCATTGCATGTCCGCTTTCGGTCTCGCCGACAAAAGCAACATTTTCGATCCATTTGATGCGTGCCTTCATAACTGCTCCAACGATAACCATAAGAACCGGGTGAGAACTTAAGCATTTTCAACATCGGCAACCGGGAAAGTATAAGGCCCTTAACAGAATACCGCTACAAAGCTCAAAAGAAGGCTCAAGAGAAGGATTTGGGTAAGGATCGAGGGAAAGGCCCGAGAGAAAAATTTGACAAAAGTGCCTTGAATTCATTATAGTTTCGGGTTCCGCTGACTGGTTAGCCCCGAACCAACCTTTTAGCCACGATTTTGGCTGTTTGGCATCTCTCTAAGAGGCGCTATAAAACAACAATTGGCCAATTCAAACCAAAGCGAGTGATACAAATGAAAACTTTTTCCGCCAAGCCAGCAGATGTTATTCATGACTGGTATGTAGTTGACGCTACCGATAAAATTTTGGGCCGCGTTGCCTGTGAGATTGCCCGCCGTTTGCGTGGCAAGCACAAACCTGAATTCACGCCTCATGTTGATACCGGTGATTTTATCGTGGTTACCAACGTCGAAAAATTGCGCGTGACCGGCAATAAAGGCGAGGACAAAAAATACTATCGCCACACCGGTTATCCCGGCGGCATTAAAGAAACAAATTTCAATAAGCTTCAGGAAAAACATCCAGAGCGTGTGCTTGAAAAAGCCGTCAAAGGTATGTTGCCCAAAGGCCCGCTGGGCTATGCAATGATTAAGAAGCTGAAGGTTTATGCCGGTGCCACACACCCGCATACCGCGCAGCAGCCTAAAGAGCTTGCTCTTTAATCCACTCCATCCCAGCATCACGATTAAGGACAAGCATCATGGTCGGTAAATATAACTACGGTACGGGTCGCCGCAAGAGCTCAGTCGCACGTGTGTTCATGAAAGCAGGCAAGGGCAATATCGTTGTAAACGATAAGCCTTTGGATTTGTATTTTTCCCGCGAAACAGGCCGTATGATCGTACGCCAGCCGCTGGAATTAGTAGGCTCACTCGATAAATTTGACATCATGGTTACTGTGCTTGGCGGTGGTGAATCGGGTCAGGCGGGCGCAGTACGTCACGGCATTACACGCGCGCTGATCGATTACGACGCAACCTTGAAGCCGCAGCTTTCGAAAGCTGGACTGGTAACTCGCGATGCGCGTGAAGTCGAACGTAAAAAAGTTGGCCTTCGTAAAGCGCGTCGCGCCAAGCAATTCTCCAAGCGATAATTATTGGGTTGTACTGGGTTGCATCGGGCCTTTCAAGAATAGTTGCAACCCGCTACAATTGTCTGAAATTGCTAAAGCCCTCGCTAAAAAAAGCCGCCTTGCGCGGCTTTTTTTATAAGAGCCTCATACGGGGTATTTACTGAGATTCATCCAATTTGCTTGAAGGTGGCTACCGGCTTGTGAGTGTCAATGAAGGGTATAGTGAGCCTTGGCGGCAGATTGCCGGGCTTTATTGATCACCGCTTCTGTATATATAAGGCGAAGATATGATTCCCATCCAACTTGTCATCCCTGCATGCTGAGCGAATTCAAGTTGCGCGGCTCCTGGCGCAAAATTCGTTCCAAGATTGGTATCCGCTCCGAAAAAGTGGCGATACGCTCGCATGTGCCGTGGTATATCAAATTTGGAGGCTACGGTATCGCCATGGGGGTAGCCGCTGCGGTGGCTTGGTTTGTGGTAGATAACAGCTACCGCATCACTGGTTTTAATCGGGAGGAAACGACTCAACAAATCGCCACGTTGACCGCGGATAAACAAAAAATCCAGCTGTCTTTTGATGCAACTAAACGTCAGCTCAATGACGTCGAAAGCCAGCTAAAAGTCGAGAAATCGGCACAGGCTGAGTTATCAAAAAATATGTCGCAGCTTCAGGAAGAAAATGCAAGCATCAAGGAAGATTTGGGGTTTCTTCGCAACATTATGTCGGCCGGCAGCGTCCCTGAGGGCTTGTCTATCGCTAATTTGAAGGTTGAGGCAGATGCATTGCCCGATGAATATCGTTATCGGTTGCTGTTAATGCAAGGTGGTCAGCGCAAATTGGATTTCAAGGGTAAAGTACAGGTCATAGCTCGTGTGCAAAAAGGTGCCGTACAAACTACGCTTAGTTTTCCATTGGATCATGAGTTGCGCGCCGCCGGAAATGAAATAGAATTTCGTTACTATCAAAAAGTGGACGGAAGATTTAAAATTCCTGAAGGGGCGCTGTTAAAAAGCGTGCAAATTCGCGTGTTTGGTTTGCCGGGCTTTGAGGTCCGTGGCCAACGCAGTATCAATCTTTAAGGATTCATTATGTCTTGGGGTAAATCAAATAAACCGAGTCCGATCGACAGTTTGATCGGCGCTGGCTCCACCATTGTGGGAGATGTCCAATTTACCGGCGGCTTACGTATTGATGGCCATATAAAAGGCAATATTAAAGCGATGGGCGACAAGCCCGGCACGCTTGTGCTGTCAGAGCTGGCCAAAGTTGAAGGCGAAATTGATGTGGGCCATGTGGTCATCAACGGCACTGTTGCGGGCCCGGTAAGGGCGAAAGAATATCTCGAACTCCTGTCCAAAGCGCGAGTCACAGGAGACGTGAGCTATAAAACTATTGAAATCCATGTTGGCGCGATTGTGATGGGCCGCTTAATGCACGAGGGCGAACTAAAACTTAGCGACAAAGTCATTGAATTTAAGCCGGCCACAGGCAACTAAAGCCTCAAAACTGATTATCCAAGCAATCATCAAGGCTGATTATGAAGACGGTATAGTTTGCACCGGTTGAATTGCGAGCTCAGCACCCCATATAGAAGTTAATGGTAATAAAGATTTTTGGAGAATAAACATGAACGATATGTCAATGATGGCGCCAGGCTTGATCTTTTCGGATAGCGCCGCTGAAAAGGTTAAAGCGCTAATCGTCGAAGAAGGTAACGACGATCTCAAGTTGAGGGTATTCGTTACCGGCGGGGGTTGCTCAGGCCTGCAGTATGGTTTTACCTTCGATGAAATTACCAACGAAGACGACACCATTATGGAAAAAAATGGCGTTAGTTTGCTCATTGATCCCATGAGCTATCAATACCTGATGGGTGCTGAAATTGATTATTCCGAAGGCCTGGAAGGCGCGCAGTTTGTGATCAAAAATCCAAATGCCAGCAGCACCTGCGGCTGCGGATCATCTTTCTCGGTCTGATCTTAGCCGAGTGCGTTAGATATAAAAACGGAGGCTTCGGCCTCCGTTTTTGTTGATCGCCCCGAGTCCCGCGCTTTGTTCTTACGTGCCATACAGCGGGCCGAGTTAATTAAGGTTAAGTACACCTAAAGCGTGTTGAATTAGCGCTGGTCAATTGAGTAAGAGGGCAGGTCATTTACACTTTTATGCGGATTTAGAACTATTTACGCGCTTCATCGCAATCTGCTTCAGTTGGCGGCGGCATCAAAGTAAAATAAAATGATTGATTGTTGCTTGACCGTACAACGCTCCGGCGATGAAATCAAAACGTTAATCCACCATCAAGGACTTGCTCGAATGTCATATTCATTTGCACATGCCGTTTTACCCATTAGCGCACCAAAAATTCTTGCCGCCAGCATTCTGCTTGCACTCTCCTCGTTGGCTATTGCTCAAGCGCCTGCCCCGAACCCCGCAGCGCCAGTTCCGGGCGCCGTTCCTGCGGCAGGTGCTCCCGCTGTCATTGCACAGCCAGCGCCTGGCATTCCGCGTCCATTTAAAGAAGTGATCAAAGACGCCAAAGAAATCGCTGGTTTTTTCACCCTCTATCAAAAAGATGAGAAAATCTGGATCGCGATTCGGCCTGAGCAATTTGATAAGCCTTTTTTCTTTACCTACAATATTCCGCAAAGCGTCGGTGAGCGTGGCCTTTACGCCAGTCAAATGGGTGGTGCAGAGATGGTCGAGCTCAAAAAAATAGGCAATCTGGTGCAATTAATTGCTAAAAACACCGAGTTCTACGCCAAGCCCGGTACACCACAAGCGCAGTTCGTGTCTGAGGCTTTCTCCGATAGTTTATTGTCCAGCGCAGCCGTGGTTTCCACGCCCAATGGTGATACCAAAGCAGTGCTGATCGAAGCCAATGCGCTCTTGTTTAACGACATTCCCGGCTATCTCACGCGCCTTGAATTTGCCTATCGCATGCCGTTTGCGCTTGATACCCGCAATACTAGTTTTTCGCGGGTCAACAACACCGATTTGTTGACCGGCATGCAAGTCAAGGCGCACTTCAATGTGCCCAAAATTAACGCACCGTCATTGGTGCCGTCACCGGTTCCATTACCGACTCCACCGCAAGCCACGCCTGATCCAAGGAGTCTGTTTGTGAGCTTTTATTACAGCTTCGCCAAGCTGCCAGATGAGCCGATGATGCCGCGTGTTGCTGATGAGCGAGTGGGCCATTTTGTGACCTCACGGGTAGATTATTCAGATGACATATCCGCAAAAACCAAAACTCACCTGATCAATCGCTGGCGCCTCGAAAAGCAAGACCCCGCCGCCGCGATGTCCGAGCCCAAAGTGCCAATAACTTATTGGGTTGATAAAAACGTCCCGATAAAATACCGCGCTGCCGTCGCTGCCGGCATTACCGAATGGAATAAGGCGTTTGAAAAAATCGGCTACAAAAACGCGATTATCGCCAAACAACAAACCGATACAGATGATTTCGACACCATGGACGCGCGGCATGCATCCGTACGCTGGTTCACCGGTGCCGATGTAGGCTTCGCTATCGGCCCATCCCATAAAGATCCACGCACCGGCGAAATTTTGGATGCTGATATTGGTATGTCCGATGTGTTTGCCCGCGGTGCCCGCCGTTTAGTGGTCGAAGATATTGGCAAGCCGATGGTGTTTGATGCCAGCTTGGCGGGCGCTATGTCAGCGACCTTAAAACAGCAATCGCTGTTCATGAGTTGTAACTACGCAGCCGAAAAAGCAGATGACATGCACTTCGCTATGGATTTGCTCGAAGCGCGCGGCATGGAAATGGATTCGCCCGAAGCGGAGGCTGTCGCACAAGCCTATGTGCTTGATGTGGTGATGCATGAAATCGGCCACACCCTGGGTTTTCGTCATAACTTCCGTTCCTCCACCATTTATTCACTCAAGCAAATTCAGGATCCGGCGTTCACAAAAGTGAATGGCCTTGCCGGTTCAGTCATGGATTACAACCCGTTCAACCTAGCCGTAAACGGCGATAAGCAAGGTGAATACGTGATGTCCACGCTCGGCCCGTACGATTATCTGGCCGTGGAATATGCGTATAAAACGCTGGATGGAAAAACTGAAAAAGCCGATCTCGCCAAAATAGCGGCGCGTGCAACCACTGAACCTTTGCTCACCTATGCGACCGATGAAGATGCGGGCGGTAGTGTCGGCGGCATGGATCCAGAAGTAAATCGCTTTGACATGGCCGGTGATCCGCTTGAGTATTATAAAAAACGTATGCAGCTCACGCGCGAATTATGGGATCGCATCCAGAACTTGAAGCTCAACAATGGCGAAAGTTATGAGCGTCTGACCCGCTCATTTAATTCAGGCTTTCGTTCGCTCGCCCAAATCGCCCCGCTCGCAGCAAAATATGTTGGTGGCGTGAAGCATCTGCGTGATCGTGCCGGCACTAATCATCCGCTTTATGAACCTACCTCGGCTGCCAAGCAGCGCGAGGCTTTGAAGCTCATTACCGACGGTATGTTTAAAGCCGACAGCTTTAAGTTGAAGCCTGAGTTCGTATCACGTCTGGCGATTGATCATTTCCAGCGTGAGGGCGGACCCGGTGGTAGTGGCAGTGCCGATATTTCAATTGCCCGCAGCGTGCTGAATCTGCAGCGCGGGGTGCTCGATATACTGATGGCGGATAACGTCGCACAGCGTTTGATTGATAGTCAGGAGAAAGTGGCCCAGCCCGAATCGCTGCTGAAGCTTTCTGATTTATACGACAATCTGCAAGGTGCCATCTGGTCTGAGCTGCGTACCGGCGGAGATATTTCCGCGATGCGCCGGAATCTGCAGCGCGAGCATTTAAAACGCGTTTCAGTTGCATTGCTCAAAGCGTCCGGCAATACACCGGCCGATGCGCGCAGCTTGCAGCGCGAAAACGCCATCGCCCTGTCTAACCAAATCCGCAGTTCAGTGGGCAAGCCCATGAGCAAGGAGGCCAAAGCGCATTTGTCCGAAAGTCTAAACACTCTGAATGAAGCGCTCAAGGCTCCGATGCAGCGCGCTGGCGTATAAGCGTTAGGCATAGCATCACAGCCGGGGGAAAGTGGGTGCAAATTCACCCGCTTTCCTCTATAATTTAGCCTTCAACGCTGATCGCTAACCATTAATCATCAACAAACCAAATTCATCCACTTTGGAGAAATATCATGGCAGGAGAAAAGAAACGCACTCGCCGCAACACGCTGGAGCGTAAATGCTTAGGCAAATACTACAAACGTCTTTTTATCGGCGCCAGCAAGTCGACGTTCAAGATGCTCGAGACGATCAAAAAAATCTAAGCTCGATTACGCTAAAGTTTTTAAACAAAAAGCCGCTGAAAAATTTCAGCGGCTTTTTGTTTACGAGATAGTTTTTATATGCGTTGAGAATGCGATGAAACCGTTTGAAAAATAATTTTACAAACTCAAGCATACATAAGCCTCTCAGGCCAAAATTGCCTTAGACACCCCGCCAGTGAATGAGTCTGCCTACGGTGAAGCCGAAACCAAGCCCTAGCGGTAGCGGGCTTTATCAGGCACTATTGCCCGTCAAACCTCTCCCGTATTGGGGTTTGATAAACCAAAATCAAGAAGACTAAATGGTTGGCAATGCTCTTTTGCTGATAGCTTGTCCTTCTCTATTCCGCTTATTGAATAGAGGATTCATAAATTTTAAAAGGGGGAACACCATGAACTGCAACTCAATAATTTCCATTCTGCGCATCAGCTTGGCAACTGCAATTCTGCTGCTGTCCGCGTCCTTGTCCACACTCGCTTTTGCCGATTGTCCGGATAAGCCTGTCACGTGTGATTTTGGCGCAATAGGTACTCAGGGCACATGTTGGAAAGCGTCCAAACTGACATGCCATGATTGCGGGCCGAAACATTGCCCAGGGGCACCGCCCACCTCGTATTCACAAATGCCCTACAAGACGGATTTCGCCTGCGTAGTCAAGATCGTCTTAGCCAAGCAGCCCGACGGTTGTAGCAATCCAGCCAAAGATCCTGCTTCATTAATGTATAAACAGTTTTTCAAGCCAGCCTGTGACGAACACGATATCTGTTATCGCAATAATATCGGGGTGACCAAAGGCGCCTGCGATGCCCAGTTCAAACGTAATATGGACGCCATGTGTATCGGGTATTACCACGGCGTTATGAATACTGCGCAGAAAGCTTCTTGCATGAGTGCATCGATAACTTATCACACCACTCTCGCAATAGCGCCACAGGCTAAAGAGGCTTTTACCCAAGATCAGAATTGGACAAAGGCAAATTGCGCTCGCTGATGCGGGATTTTGGATGAGGAATGCAGCTAGAAATACACCGCAGTACTGAGCCAAAAGTCGCAAAATAATCAGATAAAAAATGCCCTCCTGTAAAACATGCAGGAGGGCATTTTTGTAACTGCAAACAGGGATTTCAGCTATTGACTTAATAGGCTCCAGAATGAGCCAACCGCGACCTTGCCCTTCGCTTCTCGGAACCTACTATTCCGCTACCAAATTGTCACCGTATCACCCGCCGCGCGCAGCATCTTTGCGCCAGGTTTGCAGCTGAACGCCTGCTGAAATTCGGGCAAATTTCCAAGTGGCCCGAGTACGCGGAAACGGGCTGGAGAATGGGAGTCGGTCAGGATGCGGCGGCGCAGTTCTGCATCGCGAATATTCTGCCGCCATGATTGTGCGTAGTTAATGAAGAAGCGCTGTTCGGCGTTGAGACCATCGATTTTATGCGCCGCGTTTTTGTGCGCGGCCTCAGATTTTTGTAATCCCAAATAGGCCACGCGCAAGCCGCCGAAGTCCGCGATATTCTCGCCCAAGGTGGCGCGGCCATTGATGTTCAAATCGGGCAACGGCGCAAAGGCATCGTATTGTTTTGCAATCGCGTCGGCCTTTGCGGTGTAGCGGGCAGCATCATCAGCGGTCCACCAATCGCGGCGGTTGCCGATAGCATCAAACTTGCGCCCGCGGTCATCAAAGCCGTGTGTTAATTCATGGCCGATCACCATGCCAATGCCGCCGTAATTTGATGCATCATCGGCGCGCTCATCAAAGAACGGGGATTGCAAAATTCCGGCAGGGAAAACAATTTCGTTAATGCTGGCGTTGTAATACGCGTTCACGGTGGGCGGCGACATTGACCAGGCGTTGCGATCAATCGGTTTACCCAGGCGATGCGTCTGGCGCTTGAATTCAACGCGGCTGGCCCGCAGCACATTGCCCAAGTAATCATCACGCTTGATTTCAACGGCTGAATAATCTTTCCACTGATCGGGATAGCCAATTTTTACGGCGATCGCATCCAGCTTGATGATGGCTTCTTTTTTGGTTGCATCCCCCATCCAGTCAAGCGCCTGAATGCGGTCACGCAACGCGAGGCGCACATTTTTGACGAGTTCAAGTGCCTTTACTTTGGCTGCCGGTGAAAACGCTTTCTCGACGTATAATTGGCCCAGCGCTTCGCCCATAGTGCGGTCAATAGTGGCGATCACGCGTTTGTCGCGGGATTCCATTTCTTCCACACCGGTCAAAACCTTGCCATAGAACGCAAAGCTTTCTTGCTCGAATGCGCCGCCCATTTGCGGGGCGAGTGAGCGCAAGGCATGCCAGGTATTGTAAGCAGCCCAGGTTGATGCCGGTGTATCGTTGGCGAGACGGGAGAGGGCTTCAAAAAACTTTGGCTGGCCGACATTGATATCGCCCGGCTCAGCGATCCCCAGTGTGGCAAAAAAATCAGCCCACTCTATATTCGGTGCGATTTCCTTGAGCTGGGCAAGGCTCATCAAGTTATAGGTTTTATCCGGATCGCGTGCATCAATACGAACCATCGCGGCCTCGGCCAGTGAAGTTTCCAGCGCCATGATGTCCGCGGCATTTTTGCTAGCCTCAGTTGTGCTCATGCCAGATAGTGCAAGCATTTTTCCGATATGGGTAACATAAGCATCACGCTGCTTTTGGCTGCGGTCATCCTTGGAAAAATAGTATTCACGCTCCGGCAAGCCAAGGCCGCCCTGAAAAATCTGCGCGATGTAGCGCGATGAATTTTTCTGATCCTGGCGAATGCCGAAACTGAATCCGACCGGTGTTCCCTGTGCCTGCAGACGGGCAAACAGCGATGCCAAATTTTTGCCGGTGCGCGCATCTTTCATTGTGGCCAGCGCGGTGGCGAGATTAGTTTCATCGCTTGCATTGACGGCTATTCCTGAGGCATAAAAATCGCCCACCTTACGTTTAATGCTGCCCGCAGGCGCTGCAGACGGCATCATCGCCGCTTCTAAAATGGCTTTCATCACCTTGCGGTTGCGCTCTTCAATCTGGTCAAATGCGCCCCAACGAGCCTTGTCTTTGGGGATTTCACTCACATCCTGCCAATGGCCCACGGCATAGCGATAAAAATCATCACAAGCACCAACTTTAGGGTCGAAATAGGCCTTATCAACGCCTGGTTTATCGTCTAATGCGGCAACCTTTAGTGCGGTCGTTTTAGCGACAGCAGATGCGTCTGGCGAGGGTTTAGCAAGTTGTGGAGAGTCAGGTTGTGGTGAGGTGCGAATTGACTCAAATTAAAGGTTACCGAAGGGATTAGTCAAAAGGTATCGTTGCCTCACATTGTTGGTTACCAGACAAAGTGAGGTAATCGACGATGGGCAAGAACGACAAGAAAGCGTATTTAGACGCGATTCGGGGTCGCTACCGGAAAGCATCGCGGGCGGACAAGTCCAGAATTCTGGATGAGTTTTGTGCTGTTTGTCAGTATCACCGCAAATACGCATTACGACGGCTCGCGCAACCCAACCAGAAAGGGGTGGCCCGTCAGAAGCCCGGCAAACGGTCATGCTATAACGTAGCTGCGGTGATGATGCCGCTACGCGCGATCTGGCTGGCCACCGATCAGATGGCCGCCAAGCGGCTCAAAGCCGCCCTGCCGCTGTGGTTACCGCACTACGAAGCCGCGCACGGCATGCTCGCTGACGACGTACGACACAAATTACTCACCGTCTCGGCTGCCACCCTGGATCGGCTGCTGTCTCCAGTGCGCGCCCAAGCTGGCAAACGCGGCTTGTCGGGCACCAAGCCAGGGACGCTGCTGAAGAACCAGATTCCCCTGCAAGGCGAGGCATGGGATGTCTCCGTACCGGGCTTCATTGAGGCAGATACCGTGGCCCATTGCGGCAACAGTCTGGCCGGTGATTTCGTCTGGAGCCTGACCATGACTGATCTGTATTCGGGGTGGACAGAGTGTCGTGCAACCTGGAACAAGGGAGCCGATGGCGTCATGCAGCAGATCAAGGCAGTCCAGCAGGCGTTGCCGTTTACCGTCAAAGGTTTTGATTGTGACAATGGTTCGGAATTCCTGAATTGGCATCTGTTACGTTATTTCCAGACTCACAACCAGCCAATCCACTTTACTCGCTCACGTCCCTATCACTCCAATGATAACGCCCATGTGGAGCAGAAGAACTGGTCATGTGTGCGACAACTGTTCGGCTATGATCGCTTTGCCCAGCCGAAGATGGTCAAGGCAATGAATGATCTTTATGCGAAGGAGTTCAGTTGGATGACCAATTTCTTCTGCCCGACCATGAAGCTCGCTGAAAAGACCCGCGTCGGTGCCAAGGTCGTGAAGAGGTATGGCGCGCCGGAAACCCCGGCGCAGCGGCTACTCCTCCATTCGAGCTTGACTGATATGCAGAAGCAGCGCCTTGTTGAGCTTCAGACCACGCTCAACCCTTTTGTATTACGCGGTATTATTCAAAGAAAACTGAGAGCCATTTTTAAACTCGTTCGGTAACCGTCTATATGAGGCAACGTTAATGTCGCTCGGTAACCTTTTTATGTGAGTCAATGCGGGTGGCTGCAGCTGATGCGCCACTGGCTATCAAAGCAATGAGTAAAGGCAAAGTGCGCAACAATGGATGGGCGTAGGTTTTCATATCGAGCTTTCGAAAAATTAACTTAACGATATTCGCACAAAAAACCTCCTCTCATGCATGACGCACGGCATACCTTTACCTCCCCGCCCATTTGCCTGGTTTCAGGTTAGCGTCACTGCCCTATTTTGCTGCGCCGCAACATGAAAAGTGATTGACACCTTCAGACACGAGTAATACGCTAGTTTCAAACAAGCGTTTGATTGAGATTCAATTTTCTCCATAACCCATTGAGCCCGTTAAGTTTAAATATAATATGGCTACACCTGCAATAAGTCGTTTACAACGAACGCCAGATTCAATCGTCGAAAAAACGGTTGAGATAGATACTAAATCGCGCATTTTGGATGCCGCTGAAGAGCTTTTTATGGAACACGGCTTTGAAGCCACTTCCTTGAGGCTGATTACGACCGCGGCCAACGTAAACCTCGCTGCGGTCAATTACCACTTCGGTTCCAAAGAAGAGCTGTTCCAAGCGGTGTTAACGCGACGGCTCGATCCGATGAACCAGGATCGTATGCAGCTATTGACGGCCTACGAGTCGGTGAGTAACGGCGGTGCATTAACCTGCGAAAAAATTATTTCGGCAATGTTTATCCCGGCATTAAAACTGGCGCGCGATCATCAGCAGGGTGGGAAGAATTTTTTGCGCCTGCTGGGACGCGCCTATGCCGATCCTGCGCCGTTCATACGTCAATTTTTATCGAGCCAATATGTGGAAATGATTGTGCGTTTTCGCGCTGCATTTGCGCGTGCATTGCCGCACCTGGAGCGTGAAGAAGTGTCGTGGCGCTTGCATTTTGTGATGGGTGCGCTTTCATACACATTGGCTGGCACAGACGCATTGAAAATGATCGCGCAATTTCATCCCGAAGAAATTGATAACGATGAACTATTGCTGAAACGCCTCGCCCCGTTTTTAGCCGCAGGTTTGCGTGCGCCGGTGCAATCAGGCGATACGCATCAATGGTTTCAGGAAACCTGATCTTTACTTTTAACTTTTAGAAGTTTCAACCGAGAAGAAGGAGACGTCATCATGGCGATTCTAGTTTGTGTAATTCTGGCCGTAGCCCTCATTTGGGCCTTGGCCTATCATGCGGTTAGTGCTGTTATCTGGTCAGTCGCGGTGGGCATTGCGTTGGTCATCGCTTCTGCTACCGATGTGCTTTCCGGTGCTATGGCCGGTATTGTCTGGCTGGTGTTTTTGGCGGCGGCAATCGTGGCCAATGTGAAGTCATTGCGCCATAGCCTGTTGACGGTGCCTATTTTTGGACTGTATAAGAAAGTCTTGCCGCAAATGTCGCAAACCGAGCAGGAAGCGCTCGAAGCCGGTACCGTGTGGTGGGATGGTGATTTGTTTTCCGGCAAGCCAGATTGGAACAAATGGCTCAATGTGCCCAAGGCAAAATTAACCGCCGAAGAAAAAGCCTTCATCGACGGCCCCACCAATGAATTGTGCAGCATGATCGATGAGTGGAAAACCACGCACGAGCTGCATGATCTGGAGCCCAAGGTCTGGCAATTCATTAAAGACAACGGCTTCCTTGGCATGATCATCCCGAAAGAATATGGTGGGCTCGGATTTTCGGCCTACGGCCATAGCCAAACCGTGATGAAAATTTCCACCCGCTCCGCTACTGCAGCGGTATCGGTGATGGTGCCTAATTCATTGGGGCCGGGCGAACTGCTGATGCATTACGGCACCAAAGAACAAAAAGATTATTACCTGCCGCGCTTGGCAACAGGTCTGGAAATTCCGTGCTTTGCCTTGACCGCGCCTGAAGCGGGTTCTGACGCGGCCTCGATGCCCGATGTCGGTGTTGTGTGTAAACAAATGTGGGAAGGCAAAGAAACCCTGGGGCTTCGCGTGACATGGGAAAAACGCTACATCACGCTCGGCCCTATCGCGACTATTCTGGGGCTGGCATTTAAATGTTTTGACCCGGATAAAATATTGGGTGGCGAAGCCGAGCTGGGTATTACCTGCGCGTTAATTCCCACCAGCCATAAGGGCGTAAATATTGGCCGCCGTCATATGACCCTGAACGCGGCTTTTATGAACGGGCCGAATCATGGCAAAGATGTTTTTATTCCGATGGATTGGGTGATCGGCGGCCAGCCGATGGTTGGTCAGGGCTGGCGCATGTTGATGGAATGTCTGGCCGCAGGGCGCTCCATTTCATTGCCTGCACAATCGATCGCTGCCGGCAAAGTGGCGAGCTTTACGTCTGGTGCATATTCACGCGTGCGCCAGCAATTTAAAATGCCGATTGGTAAATTTGAAGGTATTGAAGAGCCGTTGGCGCGAATCGGTGCCACCACCTATTTGATCGACGCGATACGCACCATTACGGCAGGCGCGCTTGATTTAGGTGAAAAGCCTTCGGTGCTTTCCGCAATTTCAAAATATCATGCGACCGAAAGCATGCGTCACGTGCTTAACGACGCGATGGACATTCATGGCGGCAAGGGCATTTGCATGGGGCCGAATAATTATTTGGGCCGCGCTTATCAACAAATCCCGATTGCGATTACGGTTGAAGGTGCCAACATCCTCACCCGCTCGCTGATTATTTTTGGTCAAGGCGCGATTCGTTGCCACCCGTGGGTGTTGAAAGAAATGAAAGCCGCACGCGAAGACAGCATTGATGCGTTCGATGAAGCTTTTTGGGGGCATATTAAATTTACCATTTCAAACGCCGCACGCGCACTGTGGATGGGCCTCACCGGTGCGGTGGGCCTGCCAGCACCGGCCTGCGTGGACACCAAGCGGTTCTATCAACAGATGACGCGCTTCTCATCCGCTTTCGCACTGTTGGCTGATACCTCAATGTTTATTATTGGCGGCACCTTGAAGCGTAAAGAAAAATTATCTGCGCGCCTCGGTGATGTGTTGTCGAACCTTTATTTAGCCTCCTGCGCGCTCAAGTTTTATGACGAGCGCGGTCAGCAAAAAGATGAACTGCCGCTTCTGCAATGGGCGCTCTATGATTGCTCGTTCAAAATTCAGGTCGCGATGGACGGCATTATCGCCAACTTCCCGAATCGTCCGATAGCATGGATCCTGCGCCGTCTCGTGTTCCCGAAAGGTCTCACGCTGATTCAGCCGAGTGACGAGATGGGCCATGAAGTGGCCAAGATTTTGATTAACCCGACTGCCGCACGTGATCGTCTGATTGCTGGCATGTATTTACCCAGCGACGAGCGCGACATCATGGGCCATTTGAATGCCGCAATGCTGGCCGTGATTGCGGTCGAGCCGGTCGAGGCCAAGGTTCGCGTCGCGCAACGCGGCGGTCGTCTGACGCAGCGTGCACTGGAGCCGATGTTTGAGGAAGCCATGAAGCTGTCGGTGATTACCGAAACCGAACTGGCGTTGTGGAAACGCGCCCGCATCCTGACTAAAGAAGTAGTGGCCGTTGATGACTTTGATAAAAATTTCGGCTTGGCTGTAGCGCAGTCTGAAGATTGGCGTCACGCTGATGCTCAGGCAATGGCGGCGGAATAAAAATGAAAAAAGTTTATGTAGTCGATGGGGCGCGCACCCCGTTTCTGAAAGCCAAAAGCAAGCCAGGTCCGTTTAGTGGCGGTGATTTGGCGGTGGGTTGTGGTCGTCCGCTGTTGGCGCGCCAACGTTTTGCGCCGACTGAATTTGATGAGGTTATTATCGGTGCGGCGATGCCGAGTGCGGATGAAGCCAATATCGGCCGCGTGGTTTCGTTGCGCCTAGGTTGTGGCGATAAAGTACCGGCCTGGACGGTGATGAGAAATTGCGCGTCTGGCATGCAGGCGCTGGATTCAGCGTGCATGAATATCCTCGCCGGAAAATCGAATTTAGTGCTGGCCGGTGGTACTGATGCGATGAGTCATGCGCCCCTGTTGTTCGGGCCGCAGATGGTGAACTGGCTGGCTGATTGGTATGGCGCAAAATCGTTCGGGCAGCGGACGGGTGTGGCGGTGCAATTCAGACTTGCTTACTTAGCACCCGTGATCGCGATTCTGAAAGGATTAACCGACCCGATTGTGAAACTCAGCATGGGCCAGACCGCAGAAATCGTGGCGGAAAGATTCGGCATTACGCGACAAATGATGGATGCCTTCGCCGCCGATTCGCACCTGCGGGTGCTGGCTGGCTGTGCTGCTGGACATTTCAGCGAGATCGAGCCGTTGATTGATTCGCTGGGAAATATTTACACCAGCGATGATGGTGTGCGCACCGATTCCACGCCTGATCGCCTGGCTAAGCTGCGCCCCGTGTTTGATAAGGTTTATGGCAATGTTACCGCCGGTAATTCATCGCAAGTCACCGACGGTGCAGCGATGCTAATTCTGGCCAGCGAAGAAGCCGTTGCCAGACATAATCTGCAACCCATCGGCGCGATTATCGATTCGCAATGGAGCGCACTGGATCCATCCGAAATGGGCTTGGGCCCGGTGCATGCTATTACCCCGATGCTGGTGCGCCATGGCATGAGCCTGCAGGACCTCGATGCGCTGGAGATCAACGAAGCCTTTGCCGCGCAGGCGCTGGGCTGTCTTGCGGCTTGGGAATCAACGTCGTACTGCACCGAAAAGCTGGGCCTAGATCGCCCATTCGGCAGTATTGATCGCGAGAAATTCAATGTCGATGGCGGCGCGATTGCAATTGGCCATCCGATCGGCGCGTCCGGCGCACGAGTCGTGTTGCACGCGTTAAAAACATTGCAGCGAACCGGCGGCAAACATGCCGCAGCGAGCCTCTGTATTGGCGGCGGGCAAGGCGGCGCGATGTTATTAGAACGGCTATAAAAATAAAAACACTTGGCTGGACGGGCATCTCGAAGCAAAAGTGATTGGAAACAGCCGTCAATGCTAATGTTCCTATATTAAAATAACCTGCTTCTAGATCGAAGGATTTAACTCATGCAAATCTTGAAACACTGGCGTCTTGAACGCGGTGCTGCCGCTCAAAACAATCTCGCGTGGCTGTATTTTGATAAGTCTTTTGCCGACCAATCTGAAAGCACCAACACATTTTCAAGCGAAGCGTTGCGGGAATTATCCGCCGTCTGTGCCGAGCTAAAAACGAATGCGCCCTCAAAAATTTCAGGCTTGGTGATTTTATCAGCCAAAGAAAATGGCTTTGCGGCTGGTGCAGATATTGATGAATTTACCAGTTTCAAAAGTGCTGATGAAGCTTATGCGATGACGGTGCTGGGCAATGAGGTGTTTGATCAAATTGCCGCGCTGCCATTCCCGACGCTGGCGATGATCCATGGCTTTTGCATGGGCGGCGGCACAGAGCTGGCGCTGGCTTGTCGTTATCGGATTATGGACGATGGGGCTAAAACCAAAATGGCGTTGCCCGAAGTAATGATCGGCATTGTCCCCGGTTGGGGTGGTGCCAAGCGCATGCCCGCGCTGATTGGTGCCATGCAAGCGCTTGATCTGATGCTAACCGGACGTGGTGTGGATGCGCGCAAAGCCAAGCTGATGGGGTTGGTGGATGTGGTTACGCCGCGCCGTCATTTCATCAATGCGGCGAAACAATTTTTGCTGAAGGCGCCCGCGCCACATCAGCCTGCCTTCAAAGATGCGGTCACCAATTGGCCGATCATTCGCGGCATTGTCGCGAATGCCTCGCGCAAACAGGTGGCCAAGCGCGCACGCAAAGATCACTATCCGGCGCCGTACGCCATTATTGATTTGTGGGAAAAATTCGGCGGTGATCCGCGTAATGTGCCACGCGAAAATCCAGCGTCTCAATACAGTTTATATAGTCATCCGACAACCGCGAATCTGGTGCGCATATTCAAATTACAGAGTCGCCTAAAGGCACTCGGCGCAGGCGATTCAGGCGTGAAGCATGTGCATGTTATTGGCGCCGGCGTGATGGGCGGTGATATCGCGGCGTGGTGTGCTCTGCGTGGTCTGAAAGTGACGCTGCAGGACCTGGATTACGCTCGTATCGCCCCTGCTATCAAACGTGCGGCCGAGATGTTCAAGAAACGTTTGAAGCTGCCGCATCTGGTGCAAGCGGCGATGGATCGACTCATGCCGGATGTTAAAGGAGACGGTGTGGCGCATTGTGATCTGGTGATCGAAGCGATTGTGGAAAACGCCGATATTAAGAAAAAACTTTATGCGCAAATCGAGCCGCGCATGAAGCTTGATGCCATTCTGGCCAGCAATACCTCGTCTATTCCGCTGCAGGAATTATCGGGTGGATTGGCGCGGCCCGAACGTTTGGTGGGCATCCATTTTTTCAACCCGGTTGCGCAAATGATGC
This sequence comes from Burkholderiales bacterium, assembly GCA_025359985.1. Classification (GTDB taxonomy): domain Bacteria; phylum Pseudomonadota; class Gammaproteobacteria; order Burkholderiales; family Usitatibacteraceae; genus UKL13-2. The sequence continues at coordinate 45,273 of JANYDB010000058.1, forward strand.
TGGTAGAAATTGTTGAGTCGCCGCAAACCTCGGCGGATGTCATGAAGCGCGCGCAAGCGTTCGTGAAAAAAATCGACAAGCTGCCATTGCCGGTAAAATCTGCGCCCGGTTTTTTAGTGAACCGTATCCTCACGCCTTATATGACAGAAGCGCAAATCATGCTGGAGAGCGGTATCCCGGCTGAAACCATTGATGCCGCCGCTAAGGAATTTGGTATGCCGATGGGCCCGATTGAGTTAGCCGATGTGGTCGGCCTGGATGTCGGCTTGGCAGTGGGAACAGAGCTGCACAAAGCAGGTAATCCGCAACCGAAAAAAATTCAGGAACTGGTTGCCGCTAAAAAGTTAGGCAAAAAATCAGGTGAAGGTTTTTATAAATGGATTAACGGCAAACCGCAAAAAACCGATGCATCGAGTAGCGTAAGCACGATTGATTTAGCGCCACTGTGGATGCGTATGACGCTGCCCGCGGTGAATGAAGCGGTCGCCTGTGTGCGTGAAGGCATTGTGGCCGATGTCGATTTATGTGATGCGGGTGTGATCTTCGGTACTGGCTTTGCGCCGCATCGAGGCGGGCCGATCAATTATCTACGCGCGTCGGGTAAAGAAAAATTGTTGGCCGAGATGAAAGCGCTGGAGCAAGCCCATGGGCCGCGCTTCAAAGCCGATGCAGGTTGGGACAACATTTAAGGATTTATTAAGTCAATCGAAAATCAAACAGAATTCCGCCATGTCCCTCGTCCTGAATATCTGGAAAAAGCTCTCCCCCAAACCGTTCGGTAAATGGCTCTTCACCTGCGTCGTTTGTTTCAAGGCGCCGTACTTTGCCACCATCAGCCCCCGTTTCGAAGCGCTAAGGCCGGGTTATGCGCGCGTCAGTATGAAAATACGCCGCCGCGTAAAAAATCACATTCAGTCGGTACACGCGATTGCGATGTGCAACTTGGCCGAGCTGGGTGCAGGCACCATGATGGAAGCGAGCCTGTCCAAAAATATGCGCTGGTTGCCACGCGGTATGTCAGTTCAGTATTTGAAAGTCGCCAGGACCAATCTGGTGGCGGAATGCGTGGCTAACGATATTGACGACGGCCCCGCTCGCGATGTGATCGTCTCTTGTGACATAAAAGATGCTGAGAGCAATATTGTTTGCCACGCCGATGTGGCAATGTATATCAGTCCGCGCAAAGCTCACCCATAGTGCACACATAGCCCACGCCGCCAAGAACGTATAATCTCGTTGGATGGAGGATGATGGATGTTGTGGTGAGGGTTCATTTAGCTCGACATCATGCGGCATGCGCTGTACTTTAATCTGTTCTTTTAAACGATTAGCCGGAGAATACTTTTGACGGGCCCAAATTTAGAAAACCGGCGTGGTACGCGCTACCTGATGTTTGATCCAGCGGCCACGATTGCAGATGTATTTGCGTTACGCTGCCGCACCTCGCCCAATGCTCCCGCTTACCGTGAGTTTTCGAGCGCAAGCAAAGAATGGGTGGGCTACACCTGGCGTGAAATCGGCGATAAAGTTTTGCGCATGCGTGAAGGTTTGCGGCGCGATGGATTTCAGCCTGGTGAACGTATCGCCATTATGCTAAAAAATTCGAGTAACTGGGTGCTCACCGATCAGGGCGCTTTTGCGCACGGCATGGTGCCGGTACCGCTGTTCGTGGATGATCGCCCGGATAATGTCGCGTTCATCATCAACGATGCGGATGTTAAGGCGATCGTCATTGATGGCGAAGAGCACTGGAAGCGCTTGAAAACAGTGCGTGATCAGCTTGCCCCGTTGAAGCTGATTCTATGCATGAAATCAGTGATTGATGCTGATGAGCCGCGCCTTAAATCCTTGAGCGACTGGTTACCTGCAGTCGCGGGCATAGTTGAGCGCGCCCCTTCCACCGGTAGCGATTTAGCGACTATTGTTTACACCAGTGGCACCACCGGAAAATCAAAAGGCGTGATGCTGTCACATCGTAATATTTTGTCCAATGTTGAGTCGGGACTGTGTGTTTACGATGTTTATCCTGAAGATGTTTTCCTGTCGTTTTTACCGCTGTCGCATATGTTTGAACGCACCTGTGATTACTATTTGAATATAGTTTCCGGTGCATCGATTGCGTTCTCGCGCTCTATTCCGCAATTGGCGGAAGACTTCCGCACCGTCCAGCCGACGATTATTTTTTCGGTACCACGTATTTATGAACGCTTTCTGGCGGCCATTAACGAGCAGCTCAAAAAATCCTCACCGACCAAACAAAAAATGTTCGACTTTGCGGTGAAAACCGGCTGGGCGAAATTTGAATATGAGCATGGACGCGGCGCGTGGAGCCCATCATTTCTGCTATGGCCTATTTTAAAAAAACTCGTCGCCGAAAAATTGCTGGCGAGGCTCGGCGGCAAATTGAAGTTCGCAATTTCCGGCGGTGCCGCGCTCTCGCCTGCGGTCGCAAAAGTATTTGTCGGCCTGGGTTTGCCGATTTGTCAGGGCTACGGATTATCTGAGGCAAGCCCGTTGCTGACGGTTAATCTGCTGGATAAAAATGACCCCACCACGATAGGCACGGCGGTGCCGGGGGTGGAGCTTCGGGTTGATGAAAATGGCGGGTTATTGGCGCGTGGCCCCAACATCATGCTGGGCTATTGGCATAATCCTGAAGCGACGCGTGCGGTATTGTCAGAAGATGGGTGGCTTACCACCGGTGATCAGGTGCAAATTGATGAGCGCGGAGTTGTCCGCATCACGGGCCGTTTGAAAGATATTATCGTGATGGGCAACGGCGAAAAAATCCCGCCAGTGGATATGGAATTGGCGATTCAGCTTGATCCACTGTTTGAGCAGATTCTGATTTTTGGTGAAGCCAAGCCGTACCTGTCAGCTGTTACTGTATTAAACGATGATGAGTGGGCGCGAGTGGCCGCCGCTAACCAGCTGAATTTGAATATCAATCCCGATCGCAATCAAGGCAGCACGTGTCAAGCTGACGGTAGCGCTAGCGATAAAGATAAAAATAAAGACAGAGAAAGAGATAGCAATAAGAATAAAAATCGTGATCGCGCCGAAAAATTTTTAGTGCAGCGCATTGCCAAACAGATCAAGGATTTTCCGGGTTACGCGCAAGTCCGCAAAATCACCATCGCACCGGAAAAATGGACGATTGATAATGGCCTGATGACGCCCACGCTAAAATTAAAACGTGTGGTTATTTTCAAAAAATATGCCTCAGCCATTGAGGATATGTACAAAGGCCATACTTGATGAATGCTATTCCGATACCAACTGAAACAGTCGTTGCAGTGCCTGCCGCAATGCCCACCCCGACTCCTGCTGCGACGACTGATGTGGTCAGCAATGTGGTCAACGATGTAGTTACTTTGCCGCTTGATCGTCAGCCCACTATTCGGATCATTCCGATGCCGGCTGATACCAACGCTAACGGCACGATCTTCGGCGGCTGGGTAATGGCCCAGGTGGATTTAGCCGGTAGCGTGCCCGCCTCCGAGCGCGCGATGGGCCGGGTGGTGACGGTGGCGGTAAATTCATTTTTATTCAAGCAGCCGGTGTTCGTGGGCGATCTCGTGAGTTTTTATGCGCAAGTTACTAAGACTGGCCGCACCTCCATTACGGTTGAGGTGGAGGTATATGCGCAGCGTCACCGCTTTGGCTCAGAAGTGGTCAAGGTAACCGAAGCGGTGCTGACTTATGTGGCCATTGACGAGAACCACAAGCCAAGACCGCTGGTTTGACGCGTCACGACATAAATAGTAAACCCTATTATCAGAGCGGCGTTTGAGGCAAGAATGGTCCAAGAAGCGCGCCCATCATAGACTTTAATTTTGAGAAATAACCGCTAACAGGAGCAGCACATGAAAAATTTCCATATTAAAAAAGTCGCCGTCCTCGGCGCTGGGGTGATGGGCGCGCAGATTGCGGCTCATCTCACCAATGCCGGAGTGAAGGCGATTCTATTCGATCTGCCCGACAAGGAAGGCCCGAAGAACGGCGTCGTATTAAAGGCGCTGGCTGGCCTCGTTAAATTGTCGCCCGAACCGCTCTCCAGCCCGAGCCGGGTATCGATGATTACACCCGCGAATTACGATGATAATCTTGACTGGCTGCGTGACTGTGATCTGGTGATCGAGGCGATCTCTGAACGAATCGACTGGAAGAAATCCCTTTATGAAAAAGTCGCGCCGTTTCTGGGGGCAAATACGATCTTTGCTTCAAACACATCGGGCCTGTCGATCACTGAATTGAGCAAAGTATTTCCCGAAGCGCTGCGGCATCGCTTCTGCGGCATTCATTTTTTTAATCCGCCGCGCTACATGAAATTAGTCGAGCTGATTCCGACCGCGACGACCGACATGGCAATCATTGATCAGCTAGAAAATTTTCTTGTCACGACGGTAGGCAAAGGGGTGATTCGCGCGAAAGATACGCCGAACTTTGTGGCCAACCGGATCGGGGTTTTTTCAATCGTGGCGACGATGCATCACACCCGCGCATTTAATCTGGCATTTGATGTGGTGGACGCGCTCACCGGCCCCGCGATTGGCCGCGCTAAAAGTGCGACCTACCGCACCGGCGATGTGGTCGGTCTTGATACGCTGTCGCTGACGATCAAAACTTTGTGGGATACGCTGCCGAATGATCCCTGGCATTCGTTTTATCAAAGCCCGGCGTGGATGACAGCCTTAATTACCAAAGGGGCGTTGGGACAGAAAACCAAAGCTGGGGTGTTTACCAAAAAAGGTAAAGACATCATGGTGCTGGATTTGGCCACCCAGGATTATGTGGTCTCGGCCGGCAGGATGGCCGATGAAGTGGCGGCGATTCTGAAGATCAAAAATCCGGCTGAACAGTTTGCAGCGCTGCGTGCGAGTGCTCATCCGCAGGCGCAATTTTTGTGGTCCATCTACCGTGATTTATTTCATTACTGTGCCATTCAGCTGGCCGATATTGCCACCAGTGCGCGCGATATTGATTTCGCGATTCGCTGGGGCTTCGGCTGGAAAATGGGGCCGTTTGAATGCTGGCAAGCGGCCGGGTGGGCGCAGGTGGCAGGCTGGATTGCCGAAGATATTGCGGCGGGCAAAACCATGGCAAATATTGCGTTACCGGCGTGGGTTACTGATGGCACGGTTGGCCAACACGGCGTGCATTCAGCCGAGGGTTCTTATTCATCGGTCACCGGCAAAATGGTCCCGCGCTCAAACTTGCCAGTCTATCAACGCCAACTTTTTCCGGAGCGCCTGTTGGGTGAGATAACAGATAAGGGCGCCACTATTTTTGAAACCGACGCCGTGCGTTTATGGACGGCAGCCGGTCATGAAGATGTGGCGGTTGTGTCGTTTAAATCCAAAATGCATGCCATCGGCGGCGATGTGCTTGAGGGCTTGAATAGAGCGATTGATGAAGCTGAAGCGAATTACCAGGGCCTTGTGATTTGGCAAACCGAACCTCCGTATGCGGCGGGCGCAAATTTGGTAAAAGCGCTGGAGTCGTTACAGGCGGGCCGCTTTGATGAGTTCGAAGCGATGGTGAATGTGTTCCAGCAGACCAGCCAGCGTTTGAAATATAGCTATGTGCCGGTCGTGTCTGCGGTGGATGGCGCAGCACTCGGTGGCGGCTGTGAATTTGTGATGCATTCGGATCGCGTTATTGCTTCGCTTGAAAGCTATATCGGTTTAGTCGAAGCGGGCGTGGGCCTGCTGCCGGCGGGTGGAGGATTAAAAGAAATAGCGCTGCGCGCAGCACTCGCGGCCAATGGCGGTGAGGTGATGCCGGTGATCACTAAAATGTTCAAGCAGATCGCGATGGGTGAAGTATCCAAGTCCTCACTGGGTGCCAAGGACATGGGCTATCTGCGCTGGCGCGATACGATTATTCTGAACAGTGGTGAATTATTGATGGTCGCGATCGAAAATGTTCGGGCAATGGCCGCCTCGGTTTATCGTCCGCCGTTGCCGCCCGCGCAGTTTCAAGTGGCTGGTGACACCGGTATTGCCACCCTGAAAATGATTTTGATCAACATGAAAGAAGGCGGCTTTATTTCAGAACATGATTATGAAGTGGGTTCGCGGATCGCGACATGTTTGTGCGGTGGTGAAGTCGAGCCCGGTTCGATGGTGGATGAAAAATGGATGCTCGATCTGGAGCGTCATCACTTCTGCGAATTGGCAAAAATGCCCAAGACGCAGGAACGCATCGCTTACATGTTGAAAAACGGCAAGCCGCTGCGCAACTAATGCAGTGGAGCGCGGCTTTATTAAAACCGCGCATTAATGCATGCGTGATTTATTTCTCGCAAATATTGAATTCACGGGAGCACAGAAATGAAACATGAAATGAAACAAATTCAGGAAGCCTACATCGTCGCCACCGTTCGCACACCGGTTGGCAAGGCCCCGCGCGGCATGTTCAAAAATGTTCGCCCGGATGACATGCTTGCGCATGTGTTGCGCGCGACGATTGCGCAAGTGCCCGGCTTGGATCCGCACGATATTGGCGATGTGATTGTAGGCTGCGCCATGCCGGAAGGTGAGCAGGGCATGAACGTGGCGCGCATTGGCGTGCTGCTGGCAGGCCTGCCGGATTCGGTGCCTGCCGTGACCATCAATCGTTTTTGCTCCTCCGGCTTGCAGGCAGTGAGCATGGCAGCGGATCGTATTCGTTGCGGTGACGATGATGTGGTGATCGCTGCAGGTACCGAGAGCATGTCCATGGTACCGATGATGGGCAACAAGATTGCGCTGAATAATGAGGTTTTTTTGCATAGCGAAAATATTGCCATTGCCTACGGCATGGGCATTACGGCCGAAAATGTTGCACGGCAATGGAAAGTGACGCGTGAAGAGCAGGACGCATTCGCGGCGGCATCGCATGGGAAAGCGGCCGCTGCCATTGCGAATGGATATTTCAAAGCCGAAATTGCGCCGTATGAAATCGATACCGCATCGCCTGATCTTGCGTCAGGGCAAATCAGGCATCAGAAAAAAACTGCTGATACTGATGAGGGGCCGCGTCCGGATTCAACCGTCGAATCGTTGGGCAAGCTACGCGCAGTGTTCGCCGCCAACGGCAGTGTGACGGCGGGCAATTCATCGCAAATGTCAGATGGTGCAGGCGCGGTGATACTGATGTCTGAGCGGGCATTAAAAAAATACAATATTCAGCCCATCGCCCGTTTTGTGTCATTCGCGGTGGCCGGGGTGCCTGCTGAAATTATGGGCATCGGCCCAATCAAGGCGATCCCCAAAGTATTGCAGCAGGCCGGCATCAACCATCAGGATCTGGACTGGATTGAGCTTAACGAAGCCTTCGCCGCACAGGCGCTCGCAGTGATAAAAGATTTGGGTCTTGATCCTTCAAAAATAAATCCGCTGGGTGGTGCTATTGCGTTGGGCCATCCGCTCGGTGCAACCGGCGCTATTCGCACAGCGACATTGCTGCACGGCATGCGTCGCACTGGGCAAAAGTGGGGCATAGTCACGATGTGTATTGGTACTGGTATGGGCGCGGCCGGGTTGTTTGAAATGATGTAATCATCACAATGGCTGGTGTGCGGAGTGTGGTTTATGCGCACACAAGGTTCATAAATAAACAAGAAGTTGCGCTTAAGTAACTGACTTTACGTTCATTTTGAGTGTTGTATTGTTGCAATGCAGCATGGGAAAACCGGTGTCTTGCCAGATAATTTACTGTAAAGTCTGAGCTAGACGACGTGGGTTATGCAATGAGCTGTTCGCAGCATGGCTTACGTCATAAAAATTAGATTTCCATAAATATTTCCCGAGGAGAACACGAAATGAGTAGGCTTACGACGATTCCCCGCACGAACCATCGCACTTGTCTTCCTGTTATCAAAGCGTCTGCGCTGGCGGTCGGTTTAATGTTGGCAGGTGCTGCAAATGCGGTTCAATTCACCTATGAAAATGGTGTTTCAGGCAGTTTTGATTCAACCTTGTCATACGGCCTGTCATGGCGCGCACAGAGCGCTGATCGCAGTTTGATTGGTATCGCGAACGGCGGCACGGCGAGCTCGGTGAATGAAGACGACGGCGACCGTAACTATAAAAAAGGCAAGCTGTTCGCCAACGTAGTCAAAGGTACTCACGATCTGGAAGTCAAATACGACGGTTGGAGCCTGTTTACGCGCGGCACTTATTTCGTTGATTTTGCGAACCGCAATAAAGATTTTCTGGGCCCGGTTGCCAAGGACCGTGTAGGCCAAAATGCACGAATTCTGGATGCGTTTATTACCAAATCATTTAATGTTGGTGATAACAACGTGCGCGTCCGTGCCGGTAACCAGGTGATCTCGTGGGGCGAATCCACCTTTATTCCGAACAGTATTAATTCAATCAACCCGGTTGATCTGGTAAAACTGCGCACGCCAGGCTCCGAGGTTAAAGAAGCTTTCCTGCCGACCACCAGCTTACTGGTATCGATGGAGTTAACCAAGAACGCCAGCTTGGAAGGTTTTGTTTTGTTAAATCACGACAAAACCAAGCTTGATCCAAAAGGTTCTTATTGGAGCAATAACGATTTCGCGTCCGACGATGCGACTCAGGTATTTGTCGGCTTTGGCCGTCGTAATGATTTAACGGGGAGGGTGGCAGGAAACCCCTTGCCGCCGACTGTCCCTGGTGCTGGGCCTGTTGCGCAGGCGCTATTGGGGGTATTTGATCCTGCGGCTGCTATTTGGGCGTCGCGTTCAGAGGATCGTAATCCCAGCGATAGTGGCCAATATGGCGTGACCATGCGTTATCTGGCACCACAGCTAAACAATACTGAATTTGGTATTTACTACCTAAACTACCACAGCCGTATTCCGTTCTTATCCGGCATTAAGGGCACCGTCACTTCTGGTTTGACCGCAACACCCTTGGCGGGTCCAACAAACCAAACCGGCACGGCTAATTACTTTGTTCAGTATCCCGAAAATATCCGCTTGATTGGTTTTTCATTCAATACCCAAGGTCCATTTGGTTCCGCTTTACAGGGCGAAATTTCATATCGCCCGAATCAGCCACTATCGCTGGCGGCACCGGAATTGGTGTTAGCTACATTGGGCGCGCCCAATTTGGTGACGGGTTTTACGACCATTCCAGGAACCGTCAGCGCTTCCTTGCCATTTGGTGCGTCCGCTGCCGGATTGGTGCCAAATGGGACTTATCTGCAAGGCTGGAGCCGTGTGAAGATGACCCAGATGCAGATGACCGCCACCAAGAGCATTCCGAATATTTTGGGCGCAGATCAAGCGGTCATGGTGGGTGAAGCTGGCTTTGTGAGATACGGCGGCTTGCAAGCCGGCCAAAAATACAATGGCCCAGCCGTGTTCCTGCCCGCAACCAGCCAAGGTGCTATCGCCGGCCAGTCTGGCGCTGTGCAAGATACAGGTTTTGTGACGGATAATTCTTGGGGCTATCGTTTAGTCGGTCGCCTTGAATATTCAAACCTGGTGTTAGGTGCGAACGTGGCACCGCGGATTGCGTTCAACCACGATGTTAAAGGCGTTTCGCAAACCTTTAACGAAGGTGTCAAGTCGCTTTCACTGGGTACCAACTTTGATTGGCAGAAGCGCTGGTCGCTTGATGTCTCTTATTCTGGTTTCTTCGGTGGTCGTGATTACTGCGGTACCGCCGTGGTAACCAATCCAGCCCAAACTACGCTGGCAGCACAAATCAACGGTATTCCTGCGTTGGGACGCGCCGCACAAGGTGCAGGTTATTGCTCCAGTGCAAACCCGATTAAGGATCGTGATTTTTACTCATTGGTCGTGAGCTATTCGTTCTAATGGCATAAGTCGCATTATTTACGCGGTTTAATAGTTCAAGCAGTCTAAACAGGTGAGGCCGCTGGTGAAGTTGTCAGCGGGCTCCCCGGTTTTAACGTTAGTGCGAATTAGGGCAGGTCATTTTGTAAGCCATTTCCGTATACGGCATCAAGAACGTGGCGGACGCTGGTGAAGATTTAGTTGTAAAGATACAAACCCATAATCTGGAGGAAGAATGAAAACGAAACAACTAACGACGTTGTTGTCGGCTGCCTTGGGCGCGCTGGTAATCTCTACCGGTGCTCATGCTCAATTGGCAGCTGCTGACTTAGCAAAACTGGGAACGACTTTAACGCCGATGGGCGCTGAAAAAGCCGCTAACGCCGCAGGCACCATCCCAGCTTGGGATGGCGGCATCACAAAGGTACCGGCCGGTATTACCTTCAAAGCGACAGGTACTTATCCTGATCCGTTCGCGGCTGATAAATCAACGGTCACGATCTCGGCGTCTAACGCAGAAAAGTTCAAAGACAATCTTTCGCCGGGCCAAATGGCGATGATGAAGCAATACCCGAATTACAAATTGATGGTCTACCCGACACGTCGCAGCGCGGCATATCCGGAAGGGCATTATAAAGAGACGCGCGAATGTGCTGCCAAGGCCAAGCTGGCGGCAGGCGGTAATGGCGTGCAGGGCTGCACCGGTGGCACGCCTTTCCCGATTCCGAAGAGTGGTATAGAGGCCATCTGGAATCATCAATTGCACTATAAAGGCGATACATTTGCCCAAAACTGGTCGCAAGCGGCGGTAACTGCCTCTGGCGATTTTGCGTTGGTGAAATTTGAATACGAATACGATTTTTCGTATAACAATCTTTCCAAAACAGCCGCCCAGCGCGAGCCCAACAAAATTTTGAATTATCTGCAAGTGACCACCGCACCGGCGCGCTTGGCAGGACAGATTTTGTTAGTACATGATACTGTTGATCAGGTTAAAGACCCGCGCTCAGCGTGGACTTATAACCCAGGGCAGCGCCGTGTACGACTAGCGCCGAACGTCGCCTATGATAATCCAGGCACGGCTGCGGATGGTCTGCGTACCAATGACGACTTCGGTATGTTCAACGGCGCAACCGACCGCTATGAATGGAAGCTGGTTGGCAAAAAAGAAATGTATATTCCTTACAACTCTTATCGGCTAACCGATCCGAAAGTTAAATATTCAGACTTGCTCAAGCCTGGCCATATCAACCAGGATCTTTCACGTTATGAATTGCATCGCGTGTGGGTAGTGGATGCCACGCTTAAAGCGGGCACGTCGCATATTTATTCACGCCGCACTTTTTATATTGATGAAGACAGCTGGAATATTGTGATGATCGACAAATATGACGGTCGTGGCCAGCTCTGGCGTTTTGCCGAACTGCACAGTGAGAACTGGTACAACGTGCCGATGTGGTTTGGTACCGTTGAAGTGCATCACGATTTGCAATCGCGTCGTTATATCGCGATGGGCCTTCGTTCAGAAGAAGCTAAAATTTATGAACCCATCAAGCGTTCACCGGGCGACTACACACCGGCCAGTTTGGCGCGTATAGGTGTGCGTTAAGGGGGTGTAGTAAGCTTGTACGTTAAGGGTTTACGTCAAGCGCTGACAGTAGCTTGATATAACCTTCATTACCATTCGGGGACAGCTGCGTAAAAAGTTTGCGTGGCTGTCCCCGAATTTTTATGGCTTGCGTATTGAGGCTGGACATGGCAAATTCAATAAAAAATTTCACATCCATTACTTGCTCGAAAGTCGCGCTATGACATCAGCATCTACCCAGTCGTTAGCATCCATATTTTTTGGTATATATGCCAAGCGGGCCGCGCGTAATCGGTTAGCACTTTTAATAGGTGCTGTCGGTTATCTGGCGATGCGTTCAATCATGCCTGCAGCAGCACAAGTCACTACGCAAACAAACACACAGAAAACAGCAATCGAATCACCAACTTCTCAGCTTGCATTGCCTATCATCGGGCCGTTGTCCAAGCAGACTATGTCGCGCATGCTGCTGACCGATGCCGCACGCGTTGGCAACAGCACCAATCGAGTGGTCGCAGTTGGCGACCGTGGCTATATTGTGTACTCCGACAATAACGGTGAATCATGGGAGCGTGCGCAAACGCCGCCGAATCTACCTTTGCTGACGGCGGTTTTTTTCAATGATGCCAAAACCGGTTGGGCGGTAGGCCATGATTCTTTGATATTGCATAGCGTCGACGAAGGCAAAACCTGGACACAGGCTTTTGCCGCGCCGACGGAGCAAAAACCATTCATGGATATTTTATTTATCGATGCGATCACCGGTATGGCAGTTGGTGCATACGGTGCTTATTACGAGACGGCTGATGCCGGCAAAACCTGGGCTTCCCGAAAAATTCAGCAAGAAGACAAACATATCAACAGCATGATCAAGCTGGGCGACAATCAGCTTTTGATAGTGGGTGAAGCGGGCACTATTTTAAAATCAATGGATGCAGGTAAGACTTGGGCAGCGGTCAGCTCACCTTATAAGGGTTCGTTTTTTGGCGCGATTCAGGCGCAGGATGGTGCGGTCATTTTGTATGGCTTGCGAGGGCATATTTTCCGTTCGGCAGACGCAAGCCTGGGCGCTTTGACGAAGATTGAAAATGCATCTACCGCGTCAATTATGGGTGCCACCAAACTGCCTGATGGTGCGCTGGTGTTAACCGGTTTGGCCGGCACTGTATTAATTTCACGCGATGATGGGCGATCATTCAAGTTGATACCTACGCCATCCACCAAAGCCATTGCCGTGCCATTGATGGGTGCGCCTAATTCGATTTTATTGTTTGGCGAGACCGGCGTACGCGAGATCCTTTTGCCTTCTGCAAACGATTCCAGCTCAATGCCATCATCTCCTAAAGCAGGAGATCCAAAATTACCCGTGGCGGATAACGTCAAAAAATAATCTCATCGATTTGATCACGCTGCGCCCCTTTAAATTTCACCTCCCAAGAACGACGCATCCACACGAGCGCGCACATGAAAATCCAAAATTTCATCCATAGATTCTCCGGCATTATTTTCAGTAACCGCAAGCTCTGGCTGATTATTTTTGCGGTCATGACGGCGATTTTTGTGTTCTCCGCCAGCCAATTAAAGGTGGATGCCGGCTTTAATAAAATGGTGCCTTTGAAGCATCCGTATATGAAAGTCTACAAAGAATACGAAACCGTATTCGGTGGTGCCAATCGTATCGCTGTCGCGCTGGTACAAAAAGACGGTGATATTTACAACAAAGAATTCATGGCCAAACTGAAAGGCCTGACCGATGATGTGATGGGTCTTGATGGTGTGGAGAAGCCCAGCGTGCGTTCGCTGTTTACTCCGAACACTCGCTTTATCGAAGTGGTAGAAGAAGGCTTCGCTGGCGGCAATGTTATCCCGGCTACTTTTCAGGGCACAGCAGAAGATTTAGTGACGGTGCGCGGCAATGTGCAAAAATCAAATGAAATCGGCCGCACCGTTGCGACGGATTTTTCAGGTGCACTGGTCGCCGCAGGGCTGCTGGAATTTATTCCTAAAGGCGATGGCAAGCTAGAAAAATTGAATTATTTTGAGTTGTCTGAAAAACTCGAAGCGCTACGCGTTAAATATGAAGGCCCCAACCACACTGTGCATGTGATTGGTTTTGCAAAAGCCGTCAGCGATATTTCTGCGGGCGCCAAAGGCGTCATTACGTTTTTCGGCATTGCTTTTGTCATTACTGCGATCCTGATGTACTTTTTTGTGAAAGATTTCAAACTGACCGTTGTGGCTTTGACCGTGGCGATGATGCCGGTGCTGTGGTTGCTGGGTACACTACCCATCATCGGCTTCGGCATTGATCCACTGTCGATCCTCGTGCCGTTCCTGATTTTTTCAATCGGGGTATCGCACGCAGTGCAAATGACTAAAACCTGGGAGCGTGATGTTGCAGCAGGGGCAGATAGTTTGTCGGCGGCCAAACGCTCATTCGCGGCATTGTTTGTGCCTGGCACGTTGGCGTTATTAACTAATGTGCTTGGCTTTGCAGTGATTATGCTGATCCCGATTGATATCGTGCGCGAGCTGGGTATTACCGCTTCCCTTGGCGTGGCATGGATGATTATCACCAACAAAATGATGCTGCCCATTTTGCTTTCCTATCTGAGCATGTCGCCCGGCACAGTCAAAAAGGAAATTAGTTATGAAGGGCGTGCCGACGCTTTGTGGCGGGCTGCGTCACGTTGCGCTGACCGGAAAGTCGCGCTTTGGGTGGTCATTGCTAGCGCGCTTGTGCTGGCGGCGGGGATTATTCAGGCAACAAATTTAAAAATCGGTGATTACGGTTCCGGTGTGCCTGAGTTAAGACCTGAATCACGTTACAACCAGGATAACGCCACCATCGTGAAAAAATTTGCGATCGGCGTAAATACCATGGGGGTGGTGGCCCAGACCAAAAATGTATCGGGCGCCTGCACCAATTACGACATCATGAGCACGATCGAAAAATTCGATTGGCATATGCAAAACGTCCCCGGTGCCCAATCTGTTATATCGCTGCCCGGCATGGCCAAGATGATTAATGCAGGTTATAACGAAGGTAATCTGCGGTGGCGCCAATTGCCGCGCGATCCTCAGGTGCTGGCGCAGAGTGTCACGCCGGTGGATACTAGCACCGGATTGCTAAACCCGGATTGTTCGGCGATGCAGGTCTTGATCAACACCACAGACCAGCAAGGTGAAACCATCAAGGGCTTGGTCAAGGAAGTGAAAAACTTTGCAGATGCCAACAAGAGTGACAACCTTGAATTCAAGTTGGCCACCGGTAATATCGGCGTGATGGCGGCCACTAATGAGGCCGTGGATAAAGCGCGCTATGAAATGCATGCGGCGATTTTTGGCGCGTTATTGTTGATGTGCATGGCCACTTTCCGTAGTTTGCGTGCCACCATTTGTATTTTAATTCCGCTCGGTATTGTGTCTATTTTGTGCGAGGCTTTGATGCCCGCATTGGGCATCGGCCTCAAAGTTTCAACCCTGCCGGTGATTGCGCTTGGCGTCGGTGTTGGTGTGGACTACGGTATTTATCTTTATGATCGTATTGAGGTGCACCTGGAAGAAGGCAAAGACCTCGCCACCGCATTTTTTGAAGCGCTACGTGAGCGCGGTACCGCCATGATTTTCACCGCAGTGACGATGACCCTGGGCGTGGCAACTTGGGCGATGTCGGCGTTAAAGTTTCAGGCCGACATGGGCATTCTGCTGGCGTTTATGTTCTTCCTGAACATGCTGGGCGCGGTATTTTTATTGCCGGCGCTGGGCGCATTTTTGTTGAAGCCGCATAAAAAATAGTGCGCACCGTCGCCCCATAACAAAGCCCCATAACAAAGCGCCCAACATCGGGCGCTTTGTTTAGATTGAAATCAACCATGAATAAATGGCACAGTTATAGCCGCTTGACCATTGCCGCTAGTGCCGTGCTGATGTTGTTGGGTGTGCTGTTCGGCGCTTTTGGCGCGCACGCGCTCAAAACACGGCTTGCTCCCGAAATGCTAGCGGCATATCAAACCGGGGTGCAATACCATCTAATTCATGCACTGGGTCTGATGGTGGTGGGTCTGTTATGCAATCTGCAGCCTGACTCCAATTTATTTAAATCCGCTGCTGTTTTAATGTTCTCAGGCGTGCTGTTGTTTAGCGGCAGTCTTTATGCACTGGCCATTTCCGGGGTGTCGGTGTTGGGCGTGATTACGCCGTTGGGCGGATTGTGTTTTTTATTGGCATGGGGCTTGGTGATATGGCAAATGTTGCGTAGCGCGTAAATTATTAATGCGGGCTTAAAGTAGCCGCAGGCTATCACCGGTGCGTACCGTGCCAAGCTTAACCGGCAGCAAATTCATGCCGAATCGAACGCCGTTGCGTGAATCATGATAAGTCGCGAGTGTGCGCAGGGGTTCAGGCCCGCGCACCTCACCGGTGCTTTGATCGGTGGTGGTAATTTGGCAGCGGGTACAAGGTTTGGCGCTGCGAAATACCGCATCGCCAATCTGAAAATCGCGCCAGGTTTCTTCTGCAAAAGCGGCGCAACTACGTACCACCAGATTAGCGCGAAACCGGTTCATGGGGATCGTACTGGCGCCATTGCTACCGTTGCGGACAATGCGTGCATTCAAATCCGCCAGTGATTCTTCAGACGTCATCAGCACGGGATATCCGTCTGCGAAGCTGACGATCTCGCCATTTTTTGCGTAGTCTGGAGAGACGCGTCGTTCGGCACTATCAGGCATGTAGACCAAACGCGCGTCCATGCCCAAATAATTTGTCAGCCACTCATCCGCCGCTGCCGACACCGTGTGAGCATGCACGCGGCTTGACCAAACCTTGACGGTACGGGTCGGCTTTAGAGAAGGCTCCAGCGGCACCGACACCTCATCGCCGAATGGGGATGTTAATGTAAGTTGATCACCATTGATGGCGGTTTGGATCGTTGCCATCAACGGGTGTTCGCGCTGGGTGAGAAATTCATGATGATCATCAACCACCATAAACCGGCGGTCATACTGCAACCCGCGTGCAGTGCTGACGCTGGCTGCCAGCGAGATTCCGCTCAATGATTTGACCGGGAAGATATAAATGGCGGTGACAGTGGCAGCGACAGTGGCAGTGACATTAATAGTCATATTGGGGTGGTTTCAGGGTGTGAGATAAAGAAAATCAATGATGAACAAATGTAGTGTTAGTGAAATTATAAAACGCCAAAACGTGATAACGTATTTCCGCTGCAAACTCGGTACATAAGCTACACAAGCTAAATTAGCAGCGCCGTAAAGTGGCACAGTAGTTCAGACTCTGACATAGCAAATTTACGTATTTCACAAGGAGCGCTACATCATGATTGACTGGGTTAAAAAACTCACTGGCGAATTAATCGACATTATCGAATGGCTCGATGATTCCAGCAACACGCTGGTTTACCGCTATGAACGCAATAACAATGAAATCAAGTACGGAGCCAAGCTCACCGTGCGCGAAGGGCAGATGGCCGTCTTCATTAACGAAGGCCAGATGGCAGATGTATACAAGCCCGGCATGTACACACTCACCACGCAAAATATGCCGATTCTTTCCACGTTGAAGGGTTGGAAATATGGTTTTGAATCGCCGTTCAAGGCCGAAGTTTATTTCGTTAACACGCGCAAATTTACCGACTTGAAATGGGGTACACCTGGCCCGTCCACGATGCGTGATAAAGAATTTGGCATCGTGCGTGTTACTTCATTCGGTATTTATTCGATTCGAATTAAGGACCCCGGTATTTTCATTAAAGATATTTCTGGCACCGAAGGCCGTTTTACGACTGAACAGATTCAGGAGAATTTGCGCGGCAAGATCGGCATGCGGATCAAGGAAGTGATGCCGGAGTTGGGTCTTGCCGTGATTGATCTGGAAGCAAAAGTCAGCGTGCTGGGCACGATGCTGCGCGAGCGTATTTCGTCTGATTTTGAAGCAATGGGCCTTGAACTGGTTGAGGTGCAGGTGCAGGATATTGGCCTGCCTGAAGAAGTCGAAAAAGCAATCGACAAACGCGGCGCAATCGCGGCCATCGGCAATATGCAGGCCTACACGCAATACGAAACCGCGAGTGCGATTCATGACGCCGCAACCACACCCAACAGCGCTGCCGGTGCCGGTATGGGGCTCGGGGCGGGCTTCGCAATGGGTGGCGGCATGGTCGGCCAGATGGCCGGTGCGACGGGCGCGATGAATACAGCCGCCGCGGCGCAAACCTCAGCTGTACCACCACCATTGCCAGCCCAGGCTATGTTCCATGTCGCCGTAGGCGGCGCGCAAGCCGGTCCGTTTGATATGGACGCGCTTCAAACACAGGTGAACGCGGGCACCTTGAAGCGCGATGTTCTGGTGTGGAAAGCAGGTATGGCGCAGTGGACGAAGGCGGGTGATGTGTCAGAGCTGGCAGATCTGTTTGCCAATCTGCCACCGCCGTTGCCGACCTAATGGACAGACATCATTAAAATGCTTTGATGAGTATTTAAGAGCATAGCGGGGAATTTTTGCAGGTTTGCTTCCCCGCTTTTTTATTTCAATTGTGGTTTCGCATTTGTGTTGTAGATCCATCACACAGGCTGAAGCCGAGCTGTATTGATTGCGCCCCATGGAAAACCCGAATCCATCACAAACCACGCTAGACCAGATGACCTCGAAGGTGCGTGCTTTTCCGTGCGTATCCTGCGGTGCCAAACTCTCGTTCGCACCCGGCAGCAAAACGCTGAAGTGTCCTTACTGCGCCGCCAGTAATAACATTCCCGAAACGGATGATACGGTTGAAGAGCTTGATCTCGACACTTGGCTTACGCAACTGGAATCCGCGCATGAAACCCATGAGCAGGAGCAGGTCAAATGCAATAACTGCGGCGGTGCGCAGACCTTGGCCGCCAATTTATTCGCCACCTCCTGCACCTTTTGTGGCTCACCCATTACCTCAAAAAGTTACGCTCAGCGCCTGATCAAACCGAAAGCGTTGGTGCCATTTAAAATCACCCAGTTGCAGGCGCAGGACAAATGGCGTGCATGGATCAAAGGTCTCTGGCTTGCGCCCTCGGCCCTCAAAAATTTTGTGCAAAGTGATGGCGGCATCAAAGGCATCTACGTGCCTTATTGGACTTACGACGCCAACACTTACAGCAATTACACCGGCCAACGCGGCGACGATTACACCGAGCGCTACGAAACCACCAATTCAAATGGCGAGCGTGTCACCGAAACCCGTACCCAAACGCGCTGGACGGGTGTTGCAGGCAACGTCTCATTCTTCCATGATGATGTGCTGGTAGCAGCGAGCAAAACCGCCTACGGTGCCGCCACACCCGCCGGTAGCAATCTGCCGGTACTCAATATGTTTGGCACCAGCAATCTGCGCACCTGGAACACCAAAGAAGTCGTGCCCTACCAGGAAGAATACATCGTCGGCTTTCAGGCCGAGGCGTATCAAATCAGTTTGAAAGAAGGCTTTATCGAAGCCAAACAAATCATCAATGCCAAAGTGCAGCAGCTGGTGCAGGCCGACATCGGCGGCGACCATCAGCGCATCACCAGCCTCGATACCCAATACAGCCACCTCACCTTTAAACATATCCTGCTGCCGATGTGGGTTTCTGCCTATTTGTTCAGTGGCAAAACCTACCGCTTCGTCGTCAACGGGCAGACCGGCGAAGTGCAGGGCGAATCCCCCAAATCCGGCTGGAAAATTTTCTTCCTGATAATGGCAATATTGGCGGTACTGTTGTTGGTCATGGTGATGTTTGGCGGTAAGCACCGTTGAGCTTCGTTGCGAGCGTGGGTGCAAAGCGCCAGCTCAGATCGCGCCATTTTTTCGAAATCAATCGGGAAGTCACTGGTGTCTAAACAATAATAAAACTCTATATCTGGCGGCGCGTTTGACCCTAAAATGACTGGAAACGGTCGTCGATATTGGAGAGTTGGCTTGAAAATTGAAACCGCCACTTGAAGTTACCACATGAAACCGCCGCGTGATTGGCGGCCGTTGCAGCCAGAATCCTGACCTTCAGTGCGATGCGGACAAAACATTAATCCCCTTGGCTTGTCTTGCCAGAATTTGCCCGACCAAAGCATCGGACACATAACGCGGACCTTCAAACAGATAAATGCGATAGTTGTCGTACTGGGCTAGCTGCGGTCCCAGCTCCGCGATGGTCGCGCTGCGGAATCCACCGCCGACCTGAGGCCTGAATGCCTCTGCAATAATGCGAACTCTGTTTCTGCCGAGTCGCACCGACAGCATGTCCGCGTACTGGCGCGCAACACGGGCTTCGCGTGCGTGCACGCCAACGCCATCCTGAAAGAAAACCCCGACATCCTTGGGTAACCATTTGTCGAGTCTCTGCGCCAGCGCTTCCGGCCCTACGTTGGCACTGTCGTAAACACTAATCCACAGCGGGCGTGGCAGCGATTCAAGCAGCGGAGCGAGCGATGCCGCCTCGTTCCATGTCGGGTCGATTTCCACTGGGAAATACCAGCCCACCACATTGAGTGGTGTTGGATGCGTCGCAAGCGCTGCCGATAATCTGGCTAGTTCTACGATATCTGTGCGTGCAGCATTTTCATCGAAGCGGCCAGCCAATCCCAAAATCACCTCCTGCGCCCAAGGCTCGTCTGCAATTCTTTGCCAGGCCGGCATTTGCGGTGCAATCGGCATCACCTCATTTGCAATGAATGCTGTGCCATCGACAGCCGACCACTGCACCAGTAGCTCGGTTGCACCAGTTTTATGCCAAGTCCCACGTGGGTCGAGTGTTTGATTGTCAATTTGCCAGACCGTGCCCGCAATGGGCGGAATGACACTTGGCCGCATCGCGCAGCCAGTGCAAAGCGCGAACACTATGGCCAGCGCGATGGACTTCCACCATCGCATCAGGCCGGCACACGGTGTCGAGGAGACATTGTGAGACATCAATATACTAGCGTTGTGGTTAAGAACATGCCCTGTGCGCGATCTGCACCACCAACGCGGGCACGATATCCCAACATCAAATCTAGGTAAGAACGCGGCGCGGCATGAACGTCTTCGCGAAACCAGAATCGCGCACCGACGCCGGGTCCGATGCCTAACGCGGCGGGCTCAGCCAATGTCGAGTCATAGTCCGCCGCCACCGATAAATGTGGAAACAAGACCCACTTTCCCGCACCACTACCCAGCTTTATGCTACGGCCTGCTTCTGCATGCACTAGAGCGTAGCTTTGTCCGGCGGACAAATAGTGTCCGGCTTCTGCGAACGCACGCGTGGTCCACCACGCAGGCACATCAACGCGCAGGTCGCTACCGTTGTCGCCAGAGTAGCCCAGCTGCGCCAGCCAATCATCGCGTGCGCCGGACGGCCGGAATACACGGCTGATCGAGGTGACCACATTTACCTGGCTGAAAGGCTTGTAACGAATACCGACGGCACTTTGTTGCGTTTGCGTGCCGACAGCGCCACCATTGTTACTGCGTATCGTTTGAAAGGCGCGCACAAATACTTCAGGGTAGCGGCCATTGCGATAACCCCATGGTCGCCAGAAAGCTTCAATGCCCGCTTGCAAATTGTTACCCACCCTTGGGGTGACACCCAAGCCGGGTACGGCATTTCGATAGGCCAACGACGCAATAACTCCTGTCTCACGCGAGACATCGGACACCGCACGACGGGTATTGAATAACAATTGCGGGTCAATACGCAATTTCAATGCATTTGCATCGTCGATGCTGCGCTTGAAATACAAGATTGCATCGTCGTCGCGGCTGCTGCGCATCGCCGCGTATGCAGCATCTTGTGAGGCGCTGGTCGGCAATTTGCCCTCGGCGTCGGCGCGGGCGAACGCCGCGATTGCAGCCGTGTCGTCACCAACCCGGGCTGCGAGGTAAGCCACTTCAACTGCGGGCACACCGACAAATGCCGCGCCGTTGTTTGCATCCTGAAAGCGCTGCCGCGCCTCCGGCATGCGCCCGCTGTCGGCGAGCAAGCCAATCTCGATGACAACCGGCAGTCCGCCATTACGCAGTGCGGCCGCAAAGTCTGCACTGGCGAGTGCGTCCTTGCCTAGGCGCTTGCGGATGATGCCACGCTGCACCAGTAACCGGGCACCATTATTGGTCGCAAGCGCAATATCTGCGGACCGCTCGGCTTCCACAAATTGTTCGGCGCGGAACAACGCGTTTACCAACAACAGCTGGTACTCCCGATTATTCGGTGTTTGTTCTAGCGCACTTTGCATATCGCGCGCGGCTTGAGCGTAGTTCTTTTCGTCAAACGCCTTGTATGCCGCCGTACCCAGCTCGAAAGCGCGCGCCTGGGCAATCCGAACGCGGAGCGCCTCGCGCAAAATAGCAAATCCGCCGTCGTCGCCCGCTTGCGTGACGGCTTGTGCATTGGCTTGTTCGGCCTCAGCTAACCGATCCGCTGCCGACAGCGCATTGATCAGCAATATCCAGTAATCACGGCGTGTTGGTGCCAGCTTGACGGCTTGCTGCGCGTGAAGAACTGCCATGGTAAAGTCGCCGCGCTCGTAAGCACGATAGCCCGCGTCAGCTGCAACAAACGCGGGATCGGCAGTTGCTGGCGCGATCGTGGGCGCTACCGTCGATGCAACCGTGGGTGCACCCGTAGGTGAGGTCAATACTAATTCCGATTTCGGTTTTGACAACGCGATTGGCGAACGTATCCCGGGCCTACGCGATGCGGCCAGCGCAGCCTGGGCCTTATCGATCAACGCGTTCAATCGCTTGACATCAGGGCGCAAGCGTCGCGCTTCGCGGGCCTGTTGCGCGGCAAGTAAATAGTCGCCTCGCGCGAATGCCGCATAGGCCTTATCCGCCAGTACGAGCGCGGGACCGCTCAGTGGCAGATCATCCTGTTGTGCCCGTATGGACATGCCGGTCAGCGACGTCAGCAAACACGTGGCAAAAAACAATATCTTGAGACGTTTTTTCATGATGCCTCGCTCAAGTGTTGGGCGTGCATCTGCCGCTGCTGTTTTACAACGCGTTCGATTATTTCGCGGCTGATCACCCCAAGTTGCACCAGATAATCCCCCACGCGGCCGTGTTGGTCGGGGCGATAGGTATGCATCGCGGACTCAAAATGTTCGCGTTTGAGCAGCCCCTGCTCGATCAAGCTGTCACCGAGCAGTGGTACACCAACGTTGCCATTTGAGACATGGGCAAAATGGGCATCCTCGCCGCGTAGCAGACGCAACGCAATCGCAATCTCGCTTTCACGTGCGATGCGTTGAATCGGCGGTGCACCTAAAAATGCCGCGATTTCGGCTAAAGCAGCTGCAGGCAACGGATTAACAACTGCCAATATGGGCTGTGCATGAGCATCGACACCGATATAGATGGCACGAAAGCGTGTGCCGAATTCAGCTGGCAGGCGAGTCGCGTGTTCAAGCACCAATTCGGAAGTGAGTTGTGCTCTTGAAAGGCCAGCTTGATAGGTAATCGCTTCGGCCAGTGTTTCCTCATCGAGCCAGCCGTTTGAAACGAGGATGCGACCGAGAGGCGCTTGTGTGTCAGCTTGTACCTTGAGTGCCCGGCGTATATCGCCCTCGTCCACCGCCTGCCAGGAGCGCAGCAACTCACCGAGTCGTTGGCGGGTGCGCACCAGTTGTGCACCAGTCGGAAAGTTATGCATAGTTTTGTCCCAGACCAGCACCCTGCCACGAAACAGGTAAGACAGGAAAAGTCGCCACGCTCTGCAGACGGCCATGAAATTAACGAAGTTACTCACTACCATGCGCGGCACCGACATCACGCCATGTTTCCAGCCATACAGAATGGTGGTGAAATAAATGCGATGGGCACAGCGAATCACCAGCATGATCGCGTTCAGATAAATTAGCACACGCCAGCCGCTGTTCTCGGCAAACAGGGACGGGAAAAACAGACTTTGCCAACCGAGGAGTATGGCCAGATGGATAAGAATAAATTGCAGCACCAGCACATAGCCCAACACATTAACGATAGCCGTCACGGTGCCCTTGCGATCCCGCATCAACAGATAGCGCGCGGCCAATGAGCCCTGCCACTTGATCTGTTCCCAGCTCTGTAAACCAATACCTAGCACCCAGCGGGACTTTTGTCGGTAAGCCATGCGAAATGTGTCGGGAAAAAATTCGCGTACGGAAAGTGGCATGCGCACAATTTGCTCGCTCCTGCCGCTGGACCGAAGCCACGATTTACGCTCGACCCGAAAGCTGACGGGAAACACCCCGAAGATAGCCTGCATGCCGAGCTGCGCGAGGCGATTGCCGACGTCGTAATCTTCGGTCAAGCTATCGGTATTGAACGGGTGATTGTCAGTGGCTTCGCACAATGCACGTAATGCGCGACGCGAAAAGCAGGTGCCAACCCCCGCCGAAGGCACGACACCGGCCACGCTCTCGCGCACCACCATGTCCTTAGCGTGGCTTTCGGCGAACTCATCCATGTAGGTGCCCGCCACCAGCTCGTACCATTCGCGTTCCAGTGAAGCGACGGGAAGCTGGATCATGTCCATTCGCGGCAGCAGGTAATTAAAGAATTTCAGTTCCACTGGATGTAGTACGTCCTCGCTGTCGTGAAGCACCACGCCGACAAATTCCATCGCGTTTTCTTTTTCGTACGCGAAGATGTCGGCGATCACGGCATTGAGGCAATCCGCTTTACAGGTCGGGCCGGCATGGGTTACTTCAACGCGCCGCAGTTGCTTGTAGCGACGCTGCAT
>JANYDB010000066.1 GCA_025359985.1 Burkholderiales bacterium
CGCTCGCATGTTTTTCCCGAGCGCTAAGTTTTGCTAATCGCACTCCGGAATTAAAGAGTTTTGTGCCAGGGCTTTATACGAATATCGCTTTATGTAACTTAAACTTGGATGACATCGGCCAAGGCTTGGTAGCAATCAAAAAATCGATTGAGTTGTCCGCCAATCCATCTGATGCTCATTCAGTCCTCAACCGAGTTCTGGCTGAAAATTATTACACCCGCTTGCTGCTGGAAGTGAGTAATTTTGAAAGTGCTCGCGACCATGCTAGAGCTGCGCGCCATTTTGCAGCTCAATCAAAATCGCCTCGTGCTGATATTTCTGCTTCGGTCGCAGAGGGCTTGACGGAGGTATTTTCCGGTCAAGCCGATGTGGGCATTTCCAGGCTTACCAAAACGCTTGAACAGGCGATTGCGTTAAAAGTCACCGCCCGCGAGGTTTTGGTGGCCCTGGTTAAGGCGCATGAATTCCTAGGTCAGCACGATAAGGCGCTCGAATATTTAAATAAAATGCTGGAAGCTCAGCGCAAAACCCAGCAAATTAATGTTCTTCAACATGTGAAGCGCCATTTGGAACAACTGCATCCGGTTGAGCAGGGGGCACCGCTTGAGGATGTCGAGCAGGCATTGAGAAAGCTGGAAACGCGCGTCGAAGTTTTTCAAGGCCGGGTAGCGATAGGCGAGCTCAAAAAACGCGACCAAGAGCTTTTTGTAGCGCGTATTGAAGTTATGGAACGGCTTGCCGTGGCGGCAGAATTGCGCGATGACTCTTCGGGCAAGCATTCATATCGGGTGGGACGTTTGGCGCAATTATTGGCGCGTTCGACTGGCAGCAGCGACAGCGAAATTTTCATGATTGATATTGCGGCGCGTCTGCACGATATCGGTAAAGTAGGTATTCCGGATGGGATTTTATTAAAACCGGGCCCTCTCAACCACTCAGAGCGCGAAATTATGAAAACCCACGCCACGATTGGTGCGGAGGTGCTCGCTCAAAGCCAAATCCCGCACATGAAAATGGCCGAAGACATCGCTCGTTATCATCATGAATGGTGGGATGGGTCGGGCTATCCCAATGGTTTATCCGGTACTAATATTCCGTTGCATGCACGCATGACGGCATTGGCGGATGTATTCGATGCCCTTACCCATATGCGCTCATACAAGCAAGCCTGGACCGTGGATAGTGCGTTGAATGAAATTTTGGCGCTGAGGGGCTGTCAGTTTGAACCTAGGCTCACGGATCAATTTTTGGCACTGGTGTCGCGTTTGCGTCGCGAGCATGGTGATCTTGATAAATTGTTGGGCGCAGGTGCTGAGCAATCACAGTTCCTGCTGTCCAGGCAGAAAATTCAGGAAACATTGGAGTCTACGCATCTGCCTGGCACGCCAACTTTGCTGAGTCGATTTGATCTCCAGCGCTAGCCGACTGTTCAGCTAGAAAATATCTCGGTCTATTTGCCGGGAAGGTGCTGGTCACGCTATAATCGCCCTGTTTGAAAGTTTGCGGGACTAAAGCGTGCGGAATCGTCTAGTACTGGGTAATTGGAAGTTAAACGGCGGACTGACGCAAAATTCGGTTTTGCTTGCGCAATTAGCCAGTAAAATCATCTTCAATCAAGGGCGCAAAGAGCAAGCTTGCGGGGTTTGTGTGCCGTATGCTTATTTGTCGCAGGTTCAGACGTTGCTCACAAATACATCGATTCACTGGGGCTCACAGGATGTCAGCCGCTTCGAATCAGGGGCCTATAGCGGTGAAGTTTCAGCATCTATGGTGGCTGAGTTTGGAAGCCGATTTGCCCTGGTTGGACACTCGGAACGTCGCGCAATATTCGGCGATACGGATGAATTTGTTGCGCAGAAGTTTGGCGCCGCACAGAGGGCCGGTTTGATGCCTGTACTTTGCGTCGGTGAAACCCTTGAAGAACGTGCCGCAAGTAAAACCGGGGAAGTAGTAG
This sequence comes from Burkholderiales bacterium, assembly GCA_025359985.1. Classification (GTDB taxonomy): domain Bacteria; phylum Pseudomonadota; class Gammaproteobacteria; order Burkholderiales; family Usitatibacteraceae; genus UKL13-2. The sequence goes on from JANYDB010000066.1 coordinate 1,955, forward strand.
TGCGGCAGTTGAATGCTGTTATTGCAGCTTACGGTGTTGCAGCGTTGCAGGGTGCGGTATTGGCGTATGAGCCTGTTTGGGCTATTGGCACCGGCAAAACAGCAACACCTGCCGAGGCAGAATCAGTGCATCAATATTTACGGCGGTATGTGGCAAACGCTGAATCGGCAGGCAGCGTAAAAGTTGCGGATACATTACCTATTTTGTATGGCGGCAGCGTTAAAAAATCAAACGCTGCTGAATTGTTTGCGATGCCCAATATTGATGGTGGTTTAATTGGTGGGGCTTCGCTGGTGGCAGATGAATTTTTAGGAATCTGGGCGTCGCTTTGATTTTTAAAACAACAATGTAAATTTTAGTTTAGGAACGGGTTATGTTCGCAAATATTATTTTGATTTTTCATGTGGCTGTTGCCGTTGCCATGATCGCGCTGGTGCTGGTTCAGCATGGCAAAGGCGCTGATATGGGTGCTGCGTTTGGTACCGGTTCCGCCGGCAGCCTGTTCGGCTCTTCGGGCGCGGCGAATTTCTTGTCGCGTTCAACTGCGGTTTGTGCGACGCTGTTTTTCCTGACCAGCCTTGGGCTCACTTACTATCATGCGCCTAAGACTGGCGGTGGTGTGATGGGTGATATTAAGCCAACTGAAACGCCAATAAAAGGCGATAGTTCAAAAACGGATGTGAACAGTATTCCTGTCCCTGCCGCCACATTGGGCACGACATCTGCCGTAGTGCCGGCCGGTGTAGATTCAAAAGCAGATCCTAAAGTCGATTCCAAGGCAGACCCCAAAGCAGACGCCAAAGTAGACGCCAAATCGCAGCAAATTCCAAAGTAAATTTGGTTTGTTAGTTTTAAGTATCAAAAAGTTAGCCGTCGTGGTGAAATTGGTAGACACGCTATCTTGAGGGGGTAGTGGCGAAAGCTGTGCGAGTTCGAGTCTCGCCGACGGCACCAGGTTTAGATGGTGATGAATAGAGTAGATAGCATTAGTGAATAGCGAAGAGACGAAGAAGCCATAGTGGGCATTTGCCCCGGTTCACGGTGCTGAATTGCCGCTATTCCCATCGTAAATATGTTTTTTCGGGTTGGTGATGTTGGTCGCCCGATATCAAGGCTATTTTTAATTCGAGCATGTTGGAACATTACTTCCCCCTTCTGATTTTTGTCATCGTCGGCGTTGCAGTCGGCGTGTTGCCTTTGGTGCTTACCAAAGGCCTGACCATTCTTCTCGGTAACGATAATCCCGATTCGGAAAAGCTGTCGCCCTATGAATGCGGTTTTGAGGCATTCGAGGATGCGCGCATGAAATTTGATGTGCGCTACTACTTGGTGGCGATTCTATTTATTCTCTTCGATCTTGAGATCGCGTTCATGTTTCCGTGGGCCATCGTGTTTCAGGAATTGGGCTGGTTTGGTTTTTGGTCAATGATGGTTTTTCTGGGCATTCTCGTAGCAGGTTTTATTTACGAGTGGAAAAAGGGCGCGTTGGACTGGGAATAAGGCAACAGCTTCGTTTATCTATTCGTAATTCGTCATTCGTAATTCGTAATTAGCAGCATTTTCTGCGCTCAGTAATTATTTCGGAGAACGTCATGCCTGAAGGTGGCGGCAATGTTTCTAGCAGTATCACGCAGCAAGGATTTGTAACCACATCCATCGATTCGCTTCTGAATTGGAGTCGTACGGGCTCACTGTGGCCAATGTCGTTCGGATTGGCTTGTTGCGCTGTGGAGATGATGCATGCAGGGGCGTCGCGTTATGATCTTGATCGGTTCGGGATCGTGTTTCGTCCCAGCCCGCGTCAATCAGATGTGATGATTGTCGCCGGTACTTTATGCAACAAAATGGCTCCGGCTCTACGTAAGGTCTATGACCAAATGGCTGAGCCGCGCTGGGTTATTTCCATGGGTTCATGTGCCAATGGGGGAGGCTATTACCACTATTCGTATTCAGTGGTGCGTGGTTGTGACCGCATCGTGCCCGTAGACATATATGTGCCCGGTTGCCCGCCGACGGCGGAAGCGCTTTTGTACGGCATTATTCAGCTGCAAAACAAGATTAAACGTACTAATACGATTGCGAGATAGATCGTATGTCTGCCAAGCTAGATACCTTGAAAGCCAGTTTGGAAGCCACTCTTGGAGCATTGGCTGCCCGCATTTCCGTTGACAAAGAGCAAATCATTGTTGAGGTAAAAGCGGCCAATCTAACAGCAGCCATGACCACGCTGCGTGACGATGCGGCGCTTGATTTCAGCCAGTTGGTAGATGCCTGCGGAATGGACTACGCCGAATTCGGTGGTGCCTGGGACGGCAGCCGTTACGCAGTCGTTTATCAATTACTTTCACTCAAACATAACTGGCGTGTGCGTGTGCGTACCTTTGCCGCCGATGATGATTTTCCGTTGCTTGATTCGGTTATCACCGTATGGGCTTCGGCCAATTGGTATGAGCGTGAAGCGTTTGATTTATACGGTATTGTCTTTAACGGTCATCCGGATCTGCGACGGATTTTGACTGACTACGGTTTTGTAGGTCACCCGTTCCGCAAAGATTTTCCGGTCTATGGCAACGTTGAAATGCGTTATGACGCTGAGCAAAAGCGGGTGATTTATCAGCCCGTCACCATTGAGCCGCGTGAGATTGTGCCGCGGGTCATTCGCGAAGAAAATTACGCGGGGCGTAAATAATTATGGCTGAAATAAAAAACTACACCATGAATTTTGGGCCGCAGCATCCTGCTGCCCACGGTGTGCTCCGCCTGGTGCTCGAGCTCGACGGCGAAGTCGTGCAGCGTGCGGACCCGCATATTGGCTTATTGCATCGGGCCACTGAAAAGCTTGCTGAAACACGTACCTTTATTCAGAACGTGCCCTACATGGATCGTCTCGACTATGTGTCGATGATGGTTAACGAGCATGCCTATGTGATGGCGATTGAAAAGCTGATGGGCGTGCAGGTGCCTGAGCGTGCGCAATACATTCGTGTCATGTTTGATGAAATTACGCGGGTGTTGAATCACTTATTGTGGCTGGGCGCACATGCGCTGGATGTCGGGGCCATGACCGTTTTTCTCTACGCTTTCCGCGAACGTGAAGATTTGATGGATTGCTACGAGGCAGTATCCGGTGCGCGCATGCATGCGGCTTACTATCGACCCGGTGGAGTGTATCGCGACCTGCCAGAGCGTATGCCGCAATACACCACGATGCAAGGCCGCAACGCTGAAGCCATGAAGCGCCTTAATGAAAATCGGCAAGGTTCACTGCTCGATTTTATTGATGATTTCACGCGGCGTTTTCCGACCTATATCGATGAATACGAAACTCTGTTAACCGATAACCGCATCTGGAAACAACGTCTGGTGGGGATTGGCGTGGTCTCGCCGGAGCGTGCATTGCAGCTCGGCTTTACCGGCCCGATGTTGCGTGGATCAGGTATCGCATGGGATTTGCGCAAAAAGCAGCCCTATGAAGTTTATGACAGGATGGATTTTGATATTCCGATTGGCACCAACGGCGATTGCTACGACCGCTATCTAGTGCGCGTGCAGGAAATGCGCGAGTCAAACAAAATCATCAAGCAATGTGTGGACTGGTTGCGCAACCATCCCGGCCCGGTGATTTCAGACGATCATAAAGTCGCCCCGCCTTCGCGTGAAAATATGAAGTCCAATATGGAAGAGCTGATTCATCATTTCAAGCTTTTCACTGAAGGGATGCATGTTCCGCCCGGCGAGGTTTACTCAGCGGTTGAGCATCCGAAGGGCGAGTTTGGCATTTACCTGGTGTCAGATGGGGCGAATAAGCCGTACCGGCTTAAAATTCGTGCACCTGGTTTTCCGCATCTGGCGGCACTCGATGAAATGTCGCGTGGCCACATGATTGCGGACGTGGTGACGATTATCGGTACGCAGGATATTGTGTTTGGGGAAATTGATAGATGAACGCCAGAGCCATTGATAGCAAAGTCATCAATATTGCGGACCTTAAGCTGCGGCACTTTTCGCAAGGTGATAAATTTGAATGTAACGCCGAACGCGTCGGGCCGCTGCTGGGTGCAAAAGACCTGGGCTATTCATACGATGTCGTGCCGCCGGGAAAAAGTTCATGTCCGTTTCACAGTCATCGCGCTGAAGAGGAAATGTTTTTCATCGTAGCCGGTCGCGGGACACTTCGCTACGGCAGCGAAGCACGAACCATTCGTGCCGGCGATTTTATTTGTTGCCCCACGGGCGGCCCTGAAACCGCGCATCAGATCATCAACGATTCCGATAGCGAGCTGAGCTATATTTCGGTAAGTACCATGCTGCCTGCAGAAGTATGCGAGTACCCCGACTCCAAAAAAATTGGCTCATTCGGTGGCACCGGTGCCGAACGCTTGCGCCACATGACGCATTATGACCATAACGTCGACTACTGGAAAGGTGAATAGCTGTGTTGTCTGATGTCGCCAAGCAAAAAATTGACCACGAAATTGCGAAATTTCCTGCTGACCAAAAGCAGTCAGCGGTGATGGCAGCCCTGGCTATTGTGCAAGATGAAAACGGCTGGTTGCCGACCGGGCTGATGGATGCAGTCGCACACTATTTAAGCATGCCTTCAATCGCCGTCTATGAAGTGGCGACTTTTTATAATATGTACAACCTGAAACCGATGGGCACACATAAAATTACCGTGTGTACCAATTTGCCTTGTGCTTTGTCGGGCGGTGTTGATGCCGCAGAATATTTAAAACACAAACTCGGTGTGAACTGGAAAGAAGTCACCGCGGACGGCAAATTTAGTGTGGTCGAAGGCGAATGCATGGGCGCTTGCGCTGATGCGCCGGTACTGCTGATTAACAATAAGCGCATGTGCAGCTTTATGTCCAACACCAAGCTCGATCAACTGATTGCGGAGCTTAAATAATATGGCAACTTTAACCACCCCGTTCGACTACGGCCCTGATGCCATATTAATGAAGGGTTTGACGGGCGAGGGCGATGATTGGCGCTTGAAAGCCTATGAAGCGCGCGATGGCTATGCTGCCATTCGCAAGATTTTAAAAGGCGGCATGAAGCCGGAAGACGTGATTGCCGAAGTTAAAAAATCGGCACTGCGCGGCCGTGGTGGTGCAGGTTTTCCGACCGGTTTGAAATGGAGCTTCATGCCGCGCGCATTCCCCGGCCCCAAATATCTGGTGTGTAATTCCGATGAGGGCGAGCCTGGCACCTGCAAAGACCGCGATATCCATCGCTATAATCCGCACCAGATCATCGAAGGCATGATCATCGGCGCCTATGCAATGGGCATTCCGGTTGGCTACAACTACATTCATGGCGAGATTTGGGCCGAGTACGATCGGTTTGAAGAAGCATTGGAAGAAGCCCGTGCGGCCGGCTATTTAGGCAACAACATTTTAGGGTCGGAATTTTCCTTCCAGTTGCATGCCTTCCACGGTTATGGTGCTTATATTTGTGGTGAAGAAACCGCGCTGCTCGAATCGTTGGAGGGTAAAAAAGGGCAGCCGCGTTTCAAGCCGCCATTCCCCGCATCGTTTGGCATGTATGGCCAACCCACCACGATTAACAACACCGAAACGTTCGCCGCAGTGCCCTTCATTATTCGTGAAGGTGGTGAGGCCTTCCTGAATTTAGGCAGGCCCAATAACGGCGGCACCAAATTGTTTTCTGTGACCGGCCATGTAAACCGGCCCGGTAATTATGAAGTCAAGCTCGGCACACCATTCGCCAAGCTGCTCGACATGGCGGGTGGTATGCGCGGGGGTAAAAAGCTCAAGGGCGTTATTCCGGGTGGCTCATCCATGCCCGTGATCAAAGCGGATTTGATGATGGCCACCGATATGGATTACGACTCCATCGCCAAAGCGGGTTCCATGCTGGGCTCTGGTGCCGTGATTGTGATGGATGAAGATACCTGCATGGTCAAGGCAGCGGAACGGCTGGCCTATTTTTATTATGAGGAATCGTGCGGACAATGCACGCCGTGTCGGGAAGGCACCGGTTGGCTCTATCGCATTATCAGTCGCATTGAACACGGACAAGGTCGGGTTGAAGATCTCGATTTGTTATTGAATTTATCGGATCAAATTCAAGGGCGCACGATCTGTGCATTGGGGGACGCCGCCGCTATGCCCGTGCGTGCGTTTGTGAAAAATTTCCGCGAAGAATTTGAGTATCACATTGCGCATAAACATTGCATGGTAAAGGCGGGCGGATATTCATCCCCGGTCAGGCATGAAGCCGGTCTGGAAAATGTCCTGGCGATGGCAGCAGAATAAGCAGAATTTGAAAAGCAGAATATGATCAATCTAGAAATCGACGGCAAGCAAGTTCAAGTTGAAAACGGCGCAACCGTGATGGAAGCGGCGAGCAAGCTGGGTGTGTTTGTGCCTCATTTTTGTTATCACAAAAAATTGAGCATCGCGGCCAACTGTCGTATGTGTCTCGTGCAGGTTGAGAAAGCGCCGAAACCTTTGCCCGCCTGCGCCACGCCAGCGACCGAAGGCATGAAGGTGCAAACCTCATCTGAATACGCCAAAAAGGCGCAGGAAGGCGTGATGGAATTTTTGCTGATTAACCATCCGCTGGACTGTCCGATTTGCGACCAGGGTGGCGAGTGCCAGTTGCAGGATTTAGCGGTTGGCTATGGAAATGGCGCATCACGCTATCAGGAAGAGAAGCGCGTGGTCGTGAATAAAAATCTGGGCCCGCTGATTGCAACCGATATGACGCGCTGCATTCATTGCACCCGATGTGTGCGCTTTGGGCAGGAAATTGCGGGCGTGATGGAACTGGGTCAGGCCGGGCGCGGTGAGCATTCGGAAATTTTGGCGTTTGTCGGCAATACGGTTGATTCTGAATTGTCGGGCAACATGATTGATCTTTGTCCGGTCGGCGCATTGACTTCCAAACCGTTCCGCTACTCCGCGCGCACTTGGGAATTATCACGTCGCAAATCGGTATCGCCGCATGATGGCTTGGGCTCAAATCTGATTGTGCAGGTCAAGCAAGATCGCGTGATGCGAGTGCTACCGCTGGAAAATGAAGCGATCAACGAATGCTGGTTGTCCGATAAAGATCGGTTCTCATACGAAGGTTTAAATTCGCCAGAACGTCTTACCAAGCCCATGCTTAAAAAGAATGGTATGTGGGTTGAGGCCGAGTGGCCAGAGGCTTTGCAGGCGGTCGCTGATGGCTTGAAGCGCGTGAAAGAGCAGGAGGGTGCCGATGCTATCGGCGCATTGGCTTCGCCTCACCAGACCCTTGAAGAGCTCTACCTGCTCAATAAATTTATGCGGGGTCTGGGTTCCAACCATCTCGTTACGCGCCTGCGCCAAGTCGAAGCGTATGCCGACGGGCATGCCCATAAGCAGATAAATATGCAAACCAGCGGAGCGCGTTGGTTGGGCATGAAGATTGCCGATATAGGGGCTTTGCAAAGCGTGCTGGTGGTGGGTTCTACCTTGCGCAAAGATCATCCCTTAATTGCTAACCGGTTTCGGCAAGCGGCGAAAAAGGGTTTGCAAATTAACCTCATTCATTGTGTTGACGATGAGCTCTTGATGAAAGTGGCTAACAAGGCGATTGTTCGGCCGAGCGCGCTGGCCCCCACCTTGGCGGCAGTGGCGAAAACCTTGGCAGAAATAAAAGGCGTATCACTATCTGCAGAAATCAGCTCGTTGATTAACGCAGCGTCGTTATCAAATGAAGCCGTAGCTGATGTGAAAAACATCGCGCAGAGCTTGGCCGATAAACAAAAGACCGCCATATTTCTGGGCAATCTTGCGCAACATCATCCGCACTTCACAGCGCTGCATGTGCTCGCGCAAGAAATCGCTCGCTTGTCAGGTGCGACACTGGGTTTCATGGGTGAAGCGGCGAATAGCGTGGGGGCCGATGTATTAAACGCAAACGCAAACGCAAACGCAAACGCTATCACTGGCGGGCTTCATGAGCCAAAAGTGGCTGCGAAGCCGCTCCACGCCTATGTTTTAATCGGCGTAGAGCCAGAGCTTGACTGTTATTCGCCGTCAGCGACGATTAACGCAATAAAGTCGGCTGGCTTTGTGGTGGCACTTTCCGTGTTCCAAACATCAGCCCATGAATATGCGGATGTGATTCTGCCGATTGCGCCCTTCACCGAAACCGCGGGCACCTTCGTGAATACCGAAGGCAGGGTGCAAACTTTTAATGGTGTGGTCAAGCCGCTAGGCGAGGCGCGCCCGGCTTGGAAAGTCATTCGCGTGATGGCCAATTTGTTGGATCTTGATGGCTTTGAGCAGGATAATGTTGAGGCTATTCGGACAGAGATCGCGCCTGACTTGCAGGCATTTATAAGCGCAAACCTCAACAACACGATTGAGACTGGCGGCACCACCACCACCACCATCACCGCCGAAATTCAGCCGGTAATGGCTGGGGTTGGCATCGAACGCATCGCTGAAGTACCGCTTTATGCGGCTGACGCGTTGGTGCGTCGCGCACCCTCACTGCAAAAATCGGTTGATGCCAAAAACGCAAAATTTGCCTATGTCGCAGCAGACATCTTTGCGCAACTGGCGCTGGTGGAAGGGGGCGATATTAAAATCTCGCAACTGGAAGGTGTTGCAGTGCTGGTCGTAAAACGCGATACCAAACTGCCCGCTGGTTGCGTACGTATTGCGGCGGCGTTGCCTGAAACTTCACGCCTGGGTGGCATGTTTGACGCTATCACCATAGAGAAAGTATCTATCGCCGCCGCGGCGGATTGATTCAGAGTCCACATGATCGAAAATTTTTACCAAACTCTTGATACTGTTTTTAACGCGGCGCTGGGGGCTGTCTGGGGCCCGCCCGCATTTGCAGTCACGTGGGCGCTCGCTAAAATTGTGATGGTGCTGGTGCCGCTGATTCTTTTCGTGCTCTATTTTCAGCTGATCGAGCGTTGGGTGATCGGCTGGATGCAGGTTCGCCGAGGCCCCAATCGCGTTACTTTTTTTGGCATTAAATGGCTCGGCGGTGTGGCCCAGCCCATTGCGGACGCATTAAAACTATTGATGAAGGAACAGATTGTTCCAACCGGCGCCAGCAAACTGCTGTTCCTGCTGGCGCCGGCTTTGTCGGTTGCACCCGCGATGGCCGTGTGGGCCGTGGTGCCATTCATGCCGGGCTGGGTTGTTGCCAATGCCGATGCAGGCTTGCTGGTGGTGCTCGCCATGACTTCCATGGGCGTGTATGGCGTGATCATTGCAGGCTGGGCGTCCAATTCCAAATACGCCTTCCTGGGTGCTATGCGTTCTGCGGCGCAGGTCGTGAGCTACGAAATCGCGATGGGCTTTGCGTTGGTTGGTGGCTTGATGGCCGCGCAAACCCTGAATCTGACGCAGATGGTGGCCAGACAGGATGGCGCTTATGGGCTGGCCGAATGGTTTTTTATTCCCCTATTTCCGTTGTTCATCATTCATTTTATTGCCGGTGTGGCTGAAACCAATCGTCATCCCTTTGATGTGGCGGAGGGTGAATCCGAAATTGTCGCTGGGCCGCTGGTCGAATATTCCGGTATGACCTGGTCGCTATTTTTCCTGGCTGAATACGCCAACATGCTGCTGGTCGCGACCATCTCAACCATCATGTTTTTGGGGGGCTGGTTGTCACCGTTTCCGAAAGCCGTTCCCATACTTGGCGAGCCTTGCATCTTGTGGATGCTGGCCAAAATGTTTGCACTGATGCTGATGTTCGTCTGGATTCGCGCCTCATTTCCGCGCTATCGCTATGATCAGATTATGCGGCTAGGCTGGAAAATATTTATTCCGATTACGATTGTCTGGATCGTTGTGGTGGGCGTAATGATGCTGGATCCGGTGCGCAACTGGTTTCCGTTTTCTATCTGGTTTGGAAAGTAACTATGTGGGATAGAGCCAAAGAATTGATGAGTAGCCTGATGCTGGGTGAACTGGTGCTGGGTCTCAAATTGACCGGGCGGAATTTATTTGCGCGCAAAATTACGGTGCAGTTCCCGGAAGAAAAAACCCCGCAAAGCCCACGTTTTCGGGGTCTCCATGCCTTGCGCCGTTATCCGAACGGTGAAGAGCGTTGCATTGCCTGCAAACTGTGCGAGGCGGTATGTCCGGCACTTGCCATCACAATTGAATCCGAACAGCGTGATGATGGTAGCCGCCGTACCACCCGCTACGATATTGATTTGACCAAGTGTATTTTCTGCGGCTTTTGTGAAGAATCCTGCCCGGTGGATTCGATTGTCGAAACCCATTTACTGGAATATCACGGCGAGAAGCGCGGTGATCTCTACTACACCAAACCGATGCTGCTGGCGATTGGCGATAAATATGAGTCAGAAATTGCCAGCCGTCGCGCCGAGGATGCGCCATATCGGTAATTCCGCCAGAGTTTAAATAATCTCACTGCGCGGTTTCACTGCACAGTCTCACTACACAGTCCCACCGCCCCTTAAATTTTTTAGCCTTTTTAATTTGCTTTGGCCGCATCGATTTATTTGTTCACTCACCCATCATAATGACCTTCCAATCCATCATCTTTTATATTTTTGCGGCTGTGCTGGTGATCTCGGCGCTGCGTGTGATTTCGGCCCAAAACCCGGTGCATGCGGTGCTATTTTTGGTACTCGCCTTCTTTACCGCTGCCGCGCTGTGGCTGCTACTCTACGCAGAGTTTTTGGCGCTCACCTTAATTCTGGTATACGTCGGCGCGGTGATGGTGCTGTTCTTGTTTGTGGTGATGATGCTGGATATTAATTTTGAAAAACTGCGCGAAGGCTTCTGGAAATATTTGCCAGTCGCGGCCACGATCGCAACCTTGATGGTGGTTGAAATGGTGCTGCTGATTACCAGCAAGGGTTTTCATCTCGCCGATCAGGCGCTACCCGTGGCACCTGTTGCCGTATCGAACACTAAAGAGTTGGGACGGATTTTATATACCGATTATTTATTGCCATTTGAACTCTCGGCGGTGATTTTAGTGGTCGCCATTGTGGCGGCGATTGCCCTTACACTGCGTCCACGCAAAGAAGCAAGGTCACAAAATGTGGGTGATCAGGTTCGCGTCAAGGCCAGTGATCGTTTAAAGATTATTAAAATGGACGCAGAAAAAGAGCTGCCCTCCGTGCCAATGTCTACAGCCGCACCAGCAGAAAGCAAACAGTCATGATTACGCTTTCACACTATCTTGTTTTGTCAGCTATTTTGTTCGCGATTTCGGTTGCAGGCATTTTTTTGAATCGCAAAAATATCATCGTGCTGTTGATGGCGATTGAATTGATGCTGCTAGCGGTCAATATGAATTTCATCGCGTTTTCGCACCATTGGGGAAACCTGGCGGGGCAGGTGATGGTGTTCTTTATTCTGACCGTGGCGGCAGCAGAATCAGCGATAGGCTTGGCTATTTTGGTGATCTTGTTCCGTAATTTGCGCAGCATCAATGTTGACGATATCGGCACCCTAAAAGGCTAAGGTTGATTGTATTAAGACTGGCACGATTTAGCGCCTCAAAAAAACTATGATCGAAAATAAATTAGCCCTACTTTGTATCCCGTTGCTGCCTTTAGCAGGCGCACTTTTTGCGGGCTTTTGTGCCCCCCTGCTGGGCCGGTCAGGCCGTGCGTTTGCGCATAGCGTGACCATTTTTGGTGTGCTGGCCGCATTTGTTTTGTCTTGTTTCGTTTCCCAAGATGTACTGGCGGGCAAGACTTTCAACGGCTCGGTTTATACCTGGCTGGTATCGGGCGGGATTAAATTTGAAATCGGCTTTCTGATCGATTCACTTACGGTCATGATGATGCTGGTGGTGACGTTTGTATCGCTGATGGTGCATATTTACACCATTGGCTATATGGCTGAAGACGAAGGCTACACGAGCTTCTTCGCGTATATCTCGCTGTTCACGTTCTCGATGCTGATGCTGGTCATGTCGAACAACTTCCTGCAATTATTTTTTGGTTGGGAAGCAGTGGGGCTGGTCTCATATCTGCTGATCGGCTTCTGGTACACGCGCCCCACCGCGATCTACGCGAACCTGAAAGCGTTTCTCGTGAACCGTGTCGGCGACTTTGGCTTCCTGCTTGGTATCGGTCTGGTGTTTGCGTATATGGGCACGCTTGATTATGCGGTCGCGTTCACGCGCGCCCCTGAGTTTAAAGACGCCATGATTGAACTGATACCCGGCTGGCAATGGTCGCTTATCACCGTGACTTGTATATGTTTGTTTATTGGCGCGATGGGTAAATCAGCCCAGTTTCCGCTGCATGTTTGGCTACCCGATTCCATGGAAGGCCCCACCCCGATTTCTGCGCTGATCCATGCCGCGACGATGGTGACCGCCGGTATTTTTATGGTGGCACGCATGTCGCCGCTGTTTGAAATGTCCGAGACAGCGCTGTCGTTTGTGCTGATTATTGGTGCGATTACCGCTTTCTTTATGGCGCTGATTGCGATTGTTCAATACGACATCAAGCGCGTGGTGGCCTACTCCACGCTATCGCAATTGGGCTACATGACGATGGCGCTCGGTGCAGGTGCCTACTCGGCAGGGGTGTTCCATTTGATGACGCATGCGTTTTTCAAAGCGGTGCTGTTCCTCGGCGCAGGCTCGGTGATTATCGCGATGCACCACGAGCAGGACATGCGCAAAATGGGCGGCTTGCGTAAATATTTGCCGATCACTTATTTCACGATGCTGATTGGCGCGCTCGCCAACGCGGGCTTTCCACCCTTCGCCGGCTTCTTCTCCAAAGACGCCATCATCGAGGCGATACATGCATCGCACACTCCAGGGGCTTCGATTGCTTACGTGGCCGCACTGCTGGGCGTATTCGTGGGTGCGTTGTATTCATTCCGGCTAGTGTTTTTTGCATTCCACGGCAAGGAACGATTTAATGTGCCTGCAACTCATGCCGGACAGGCCGACCATGATGCGCATGATGATCACCACCATCACGGTTTTGCGCCCGGTGAAAAGCCGCACGAGGCATCCTGGGTGGTGTGGCTACCGCTTATTTTGCTGGCGATCCCATCTGTCGTGATCGGCGCGATGTTAATTGAGCCGATGCTCTACGGCGGCTATTTTGATGGGGCGATCAAGGTTTCAGAGACCATGCGCGAATTGAAAGAAGAGTTTCATGGTGTGAGCAACATGATTCTGCATGGGTTCCTGTCGCTGCCATTTTGGTTCGCTTTTGCGGGTGCGGCGACCGCCTGGTATGGCTATATTATTAAGCCAGAGCTGCCAGCGGTTATTCGCGCGAAGGCGCATTTCTTTGTCAATATCCTTGAACAGAAATATGGCTTTGACCGCTTCAATGAATGGTTCTTTGCCAGCGGCGCCCGCAAGCTGGGTGCTGCCTTATGGAAATTTGGGGATGTCACCATTATTGACGGCTTTTTTGTAAATGGCACCGCCAAAGTGATCGGCTGGGGATCCAGCGTCATGCGCAGATTGCAGTCCGGCTTTTTATATACCTACGCGTTTACGATGATCATCGGCGTGTTTGGTCTGCTGACGATGGTATTCGTAAAACTGGTGTTTCCACAATGGTTGATTTTGTAAGTTTTTGATTAAAGAGTTTCGGTAAAAAGAGGTCTGATTTTCCACCGCCCATTATTTACGTCCCACATTTTCGTACTTGATCAATTTTTGAAAATCACCACCTTATGCAAAGCAGTTCCATTATTTTAAGTTTGACTATTTGGGTGCCGATTTTGGCGGGTGTCTTAACGCTGTTTATGAGCGGTGACACCGAAAAACAAAAAAATACTGCACGCATTACCGCGTTGATTGGCAGTGTGCTGGGCCTGCTGGTCGCGATCCCGCTGTGGGTCGGCTTCGATAACAGCACCGCAGCCATGCAGTTCGTCGAATACACGCCCTGGATCGCGCGTTTCAATATTAATTATGCGATGGGTATTGATGGCATTTCGATGCTGCTTATTATCCTCAACAGCTTCACCACGATTCTGGTGGTGATTGCAGGTTGGCAAGTGATTCAGGAAAAAGTATCCCAGTATTTGGCGGCGTTCCTCATCATGTCCGGCTTGGTCAATGGGGTATTTGCAGCCACCGACGCCATTTTGTTTTACCTCTTTTTTGAGGCGATGCTGATTCCGATGTTCCTGATCATCGGTATATGGGGCGGGCCGCGACGCGTATATGCGGCGGTGAAATTTTTCTTGTATACGTTGTTGGGCTCGTTCTTGATGCTGGCGGCGTTTATCTACCTCTACAATGTAACCAACGGCAGCTTTAACATTCTTGATTATCACAAGGTGCCGCTCAGCCTGACGGTACAGACGGTATTGTTTTTTGCGTTCTTCGCGTCCTTCGCCGTCAAGGTGCCGATGTGGCCGGTGCACACCTGGCTGCCCGACGCCCATGTGGAAGCACCCACGGGTGGTTCGGTGGTATTAGCGGCGATCACGCTGAAAATC
>JANYDB010000100.1 GCA_025359985.1 Burkholderiales bacterium
TTAAAACTCTCGGATCACATGCTGCTGGCGACGGCTGACCGGCAACTTTTCGGCAACACCTTTTAGTACGACGACCCAGTGCGTACCGCCACTCTCGCCGTTCCCATTTGGTGTGCTCTCGCCGCTCTGATCACCCTCGCCTGCTTCGGCTTTTTCAAATCCGGCAACGGCTTTGTTGGCCACCAGGGCACTGCGGTGGATGCGGGTAAACAGGCCAGCAAACTCTTCTTCGAGCTTCGTAAGCGATTCTTCGAGCAGATATTCTTTCGCGATCGTTTTGACGGTCACATATTTGAGTTCGGCGCGAAGAAAAATAATATCGTCAATGGGTACCAGAATAATTTTGCCGCGTTCGTGAATGGATAGATGTTTGCGCCGCGATTGGGTGACGGCGGCAACCGCATCAAGCGCCTCAGGCTTGACGACGCGAGCTTTGTTGAGCGCGGCCAGCAGACGTTCCTGCTTGATCGGTTTAAGCAGATAGTCAATCGCGTTGAGTTCGAACGCCTGTACCGCGTATTGATCGAATGCGGTGGTAAAAATCAGCTTGGGCGCGGCAACCAGCTTGGCTATGTGGCGCGCCACTTCGAGGCCGTCCATAATCGGCATACGAATATCGGTGAGCACGATATCAATCCCGCTGCGGTTTATGATCTCGATGGCTTCGATACCGTTGGCGGCTTCATCCGCAATCGTCAGCGGAAACGCTTCACGACAATCATCGAGTAAATCGCGCAGGCGACGGCGGGCCGGGGCTTCATCGTCGATGATGAGAATGCGGGCGGGTTGGCTCATATTGGATTCGCGCGTCAGCTTGGTTGTGCTTAATTATTCTTGGTCGGCAGGGTAATCGTCACCACATACTGATCGCCACGAATATCGGCTTTGAGATTGGCTTCGGCATCAAAGTGTAGCTGCAAGCGCTCTTTGATGTTGGCGATCGCCATGCGGTTACCGCTGATATGGCTGGAATTCGGCGAATAGGGATTGGTCAGGCGGATGACAAACTGTTTACCTTTATCAGTAATCTCGATTTTTAATTCGCCGACACCGTCCAGCGGCTCAATGCCGTGATAAACAGCGTTCTCCACCAGCGGCTGCAAAATCAGCGGTGGCACCAGCGCAGCGGCGGGCAACGGATCAATTAACCAGGTAACAACGAGGCGTTCGCCCAGACGAATTTGTTCGATTTCCAGATAACGGCGACACAGCTCAATCTCGTCTTCAAGCGGCGTCAGCTTGCGATTGTCGGCCATGAGCACGCGAAATAATTCGGCCATATCTTCCAGCATACGCTCGGCACGTTTCGGTTCGGAACGAATCAGCGACAGCACGGCATTGATTGAATTAAACAAAAAATGCGGGCGGATGCGCGCCTGTAGCGCTTGCAGCCGCGCTTCGGTGAGGGCAGGTGCTAGCGCACGCGAGCGCAGATCAAAATACAGCAGCACCAAGGCAGTGGCAAACATGAGAAAAAACACAAATTGCCAAAAAGCGGGCGCTTCGGTAAACGGCATTACGTAAGGCATTAAATGCCATAACCCCGCGCCCACGCTGCCCTCCAGGGCAAAAATAGCTAAAACACCTTGCCAATAGGCGAGTTTGGCAAATACTGGTTGCAGCATGCAGGTAACGATCAGCGAAACAATAATGGCTGGCTGCGCCAATGCCGAGATCATCAAATACTGGGTTGAAAGCTCACGCCCCGACTCCGCACGCAGGATCGCGGCGGCGATGACGAGCACATTCACGATCACCAGTAGACGCAGCATGATGCCCAAATTACAAAAATTTGGCAGCCGCGCCGCCATGTTGGCTGAAGCAAATACGTTCGCGTTCATATTCATGCCCGCGCGCGCATCGGCTGTAGGATTGCCCTTGGAATTTGGCTTCGGGTTTTTATTTGGGTTTGAGTTCACGTCTAGGTTTGGGTTTGTGTTTGTGTTTAGGCGTGGTTTCGCGCCACAGGTTTTCCAGAGCTTGTTTTATACTGAGACATGCGGTTTTGCAGCAATGATGATTCTGCGCGAAATCCGGTTAAAAAACCAACCTTACGAAAAGCCATTATGTCTGCCCCTTCCATACCGTCTTCAAGCGCGTCTTCCAGCGCCCCTTCCACTATCTTAGCCACAGACACAGTCATAAACACAACCATAAACACAACTGCAGCTGCGACCGCGTGGTCGGGCCGTTTTTCCGAGCCCGTTACCGATCTGGTAAAACGCTTTACGGCTTCGGTTATGTTTGACAAACGCTTGGCGGAAGTCGATATCCAGGGATCACTGGCCCACGCGGCTATGCTCAAACAGGTCGGCGTCATCAGTGCGCACGATTTAGTCTCGATTGAAGCCGGCATGGCTGCAATTCTCGTTGAAGTGCGCGCGGGTCAATTTGCATGGTCGCTTGATCGCGAAGATGTGCATATGAATATCGAAGCGCGGCTCGTCGCCCTGATCGGCGATGCGGGCAAGCGCCTCCACACAGGGCGTTCGCGGAACGACCAGGTCGCAACCGACATTCGCCTTTGGCTGCGCGGCGAGATTGACAACATCATCGTGCTATTGCGCGCTACC
>JANYDB010000074.1 GCA_025359985.1 Burkholderiales bacterium
GCTAATTTCATGCGGTTAAACTCTGTTTTGCTGCGTGAAAAATCAGCGCGTACGCGTTCTTTTTCGGCCATGAGATCGCTGGTAGATAGGGCACGCGCTTCCAGCAAATAATTGAGTAGCTGTTCACTGATTAATTTAGGGGCTGGCTCAATGATGATGCGCGCTTCTGCCGGGAGTGGCAGTGCGGGCGCAGGCTGGATGGCGCAGCCAGCAGATAACATTACGGTCAGAACTAACGACAGAGCTACCGCAGAAAAAATTAGCGAAGTTGATTTGCGAATCATAAGATAGTGCGCCTTGGGTAGCTAATTTGCGGATTTGGGTTGGGATTGCTTGGGCAAAATAACCCGGAACCGAGCGCCAGCGGCTGCAATCGCAGACACTGTGCCGCGATGCATTTCTACATAGTCACGCACAATTGCTAACCCCAGGCCGGTGCCTTTGGCTCCGCTGCTGACGGCAGTTTTACTGCGATAGAACGGATCAAAAACTTTCTCGCGATCCTCAGCCGCAATGCCGGGGCCGCTATCCAGCACCTCAATCACCGCATTGTCTTTATGTTTGCCTAAACGGATGACGACCGTGCCGCCGCTGGGCGAATATTTGATCGCGTTCGACAGCAGGTTATCGATTACCACGCGCAGCTTGGCCGGATCACCTTGCGCCGTGGTTTTATCGCACTCGCGTTTAACGATAATGGCCTTTGCCAGGATC
Source organism: Burkholderiales bacterium (assembly GCA_025359985.1). Classification (GTDB taxonomy): domain Bacteria; phylum Pseudomonadota; class Gammaproteobacteria; order Burkholderiales; family Usitatibacteraceae; genus UKL13-2. Next base: position 715 of record JANYDB010000074.1, read on the forward strand.
GCCATTTTTTGGGTGGTGACCACTTCATCAATTAAATCTTTCAGCTGCAGCGGCTGCAATTCCAGCGCTGTTTTTTGATTCAGACGATCGGCCGATTGTGATTGTGAATACGTCAGCAAATCCTGAATGAGTTTCTCCAGGGTTAATGAGTTTTGCCGAAGAATTTCTGCGACTTCCCGCTGCTCAATCGTGAGCTCACCAACCACACCGTCGGTTAATAATTCAGAACCTTCGCGTAACGCTGTCAAAGGTGTTTTCAGCTCGTGCGATATATGTTGAAAGAAGCGGGTTTTTTGATCCTCAAGCGTAATCAGGCGTTGCCGCAGCCAGTCTAATTGTTCGCCCAGTTTTTCAATATCGCGGGGGCCTGAAATCTTGATGCGGCGCGCCAACTTTCCCTCACCAAGACGGTTAATCGCCTCATCCAGTTCGCGCACTGGCCGCGCCAGTAAATAAGTGAAACCCGCAATCATCAGTAGAGCCGATGGGATGATTGCCAGCAGTTGCCATAGCACCTGACTTTTTGATTTGGCCGCAGCCGCCCGCAACGCACCCACTTCGCGTTCCACTAGTTGGTTTGATGAGCCCGTCAGTAATTCCATCCGGCTTGATAATTCGGCAAAGTCACGCTCCAGCTGTTTGGCCAGTTGTGGTGATGGGCTTTTGGTGGTGAGCGAGACGAATACCGAATTTTCGGTTGCTTGAATCGCCTCGGCACGCGCGCGCATATTAGTCGCCAGCGGCAGCCCCATAAATTCAGTCAGCAACGTTTGAAATGTCGTGCGCGACTTTTTGTAGCTTTCCACCATCTCACGGTCACCGGCAACGGCATAAAACCTGGCCGATCTTTCCATCGATAAGGTCAACGTAGAAAGCTGACGCGCATTTTGCGTTGCGAGCGTGGCGTTATAAACCGCTTGCTGGCTCTGCGCCGATAAACGCTCGATCGAGAATGCATTACTCACCAGACCCGCAATCAGCGGCACGGCAACGATAAAAAAACCAGTGAGAAGTAAAACTAAAAACGAGCGGGGATAACGTAATTGCATCCGTAATTGCATAGGCGCTCTATTTAGCTTGGTGGAATGTGTGGGATTTTTTGAAGTAGACCAAATCATGGTTCATAGCTCATAACTTATATCAGCAAAGGTTGTGCCAACAAAAGAATAATTATGGGCGCTTTGCCGAAACTCGGTAAAATCAAATCGTCGTCTACAGTTGTATCTTGTCTCTAAATTTTCAGAAAGTCAGTTCATGGCTCAATACGAATCCGATGTCACCGCATTCATCCGCAACCTGCTCGACAAAAATCCGGAACTCAAAGCTGAGCAAAAGCAGAACCGCGCTACCTGGTGGGATAAAAAACAGGATTTGGAACAACAAAAACTAAACGATCAATCCGAAGCGCCCAAGCAGCCCTATGCGTATTTTCCGTTGCCAAAAGCCAGTGGAACAAACAACGGTACAACATAGCGCATTAGGTAATACATAAGGTAGCTGCAGATGCCCGTGGATAGTGGGGCATATATTTGTCGTTTGTTTCGTTAATTCAATATATTTTTCAGGAGCTTTACTATGGATCGTCCTAACCCCGTTCTTTACAAAGCCAGTGCTTACGCCACGGGCGGCCGCGAAGGCCACGGCACTACCTCCGACGGCGTGTTGGATGTCACGCTTACCACTCCCAAAGAGCTTGGCGGCATGGGAGCTGTAGGTACCAACCCGGAGCAGTTGTTTGCGACCGGCTACTCAGCCTGTTTTCTCGGCGCCATGAAATTTGTTGCAGGCAAAAACAAAATCACTCTGCCTAATGAGACTAAGGTTGCCGCGGTGGTGGGTATTGGCCCGATCCCAACCGGCTTCGCCATTACCGTTGATCTTTCAGTAACTATTCCCGGCATGGAAAAAGCAGCAGCGCAAACATTGGTCGAAGCAGCCCATGTGGTTTGTCCCTATTCCAATGCAACGCGTGGCAACGTAGCAGTGACGCTGGCTGTGGTTTAGTCATAACAGCAGGGCAGTGCAATAAAAAGCGCGGGCAGAAATTCTGCCCGCGCTTTTTATTGCATGCTTATCAGATAAGCGTCTAACGGAATTGCGTGAGCAGTCCTTCAATAGATATAGCCGTTGTTAAATACGCGCCATAATTCTTTTATTTATCGTCGCGCTTACCGTTTGTAAGTTACCCCATTGCCGGTGAATCCATAAGGCAATGCCGTGTTGCAGTTGGGTGCATCATTGCGGCCCTCCACCTTCAGGGTAGCCGCGTCCAATAGCTGCAGCAAAATATAATTTGGTGATGAGTTAGTGTCGTAGCAATAAATTTGTGCACTTGGCGTTATAGACTCGAATGCGCGATTAACCGGCCCCGTGGTTTGCGGTGTGAAGGTTTTATAAAATGAGCCGATATTGGTTTGCGAAACGCCCACTGAAAATACCTGCAGCTTGTCGGGCGTGATGTAGTCAGTGGCGAGCGCTGCATGAGAAGATTCAGGCGGATACGGCTGTGAAGGATTGAACCAATAACCGCGCGCGGTGTTATCCACATCCATGGCGACGGTGCCGCCAATCGGCGCAATTGTTCGCAGATCAATGCCAGTGAAGCGACCTATTCTGGCCTGAATCTGTGGAAAAAGTGAGGCTGTAAAATAATCGCTGGCGGGCACGGTGTGCAGGGTATCAAAACCATTGCTGCCATTTAGGAAACGTGCAGGTGCCGCAAAATGCAGCGGTGTGATGCGCTTGTCCTGCAGCGCCCAATCAAGCGCTAACGAACCGCCGCCGCCAACTGTACCGATCTGGATGCCCGCCTTAATATCAACCATCAGCGGGTCGCTTTGGCACTGCGTGACTGTAATACCTGGTGTGGGTTGGTAGGTGTTGCAACGCTGATTGATATTGCCCGTCAGACTGGCTAACGGGCCGGTGAGCGTTGAAACATGACCAAACCATCCCGCTACTTCTGCGCAGGGCTGAAAGTAGATGGTGTAATCGGTTAATCCGCTGGCACCATAAGTTGAACGGCGTAATTCCGTAACGCGCAAATCGCCCGGGGCCAGCACGGGTATAGTCACGGGGGGCGGGGTGGGGGTTGTAGAAGTTGAAGCCGGGTTGATGATGTACAAATATTGATGGTCGGTCGGAAAGGTATGTCCCGGTGGCCCCATATGTCCCAGCGGCTCCCAGCCCCGCACCTGATTTAAGGCTATGGGTGAGACGCTAAATAGCGCGTTGTTCGCGCCACAACTGGTTAGCCCGGCCGCACCGGGTGAGGCAGTCGTGTTGCCACCATTGCTGCTGCCACCGCCGCCGCCGCATGAAGCAAGGAAAATGCACGCGGCCAAAACCCCTGCAGCCAGTGAAATTTTATATGAATTAATCATCAGCATATTGAACTCGCCGCAACATAAATCAGATTTTAAAACAGGACAATATCAAGCCCATTAATGATATTTTCGATACCAAAATGTGCCATAAAGTTGATCCCGCTCATGATGAGTAAATAGCCTGGAAAGCCCGCCAATGCTAGGGCTTGAGGATAGCTGAGATGCGTAATCTATACCTAAAATAAATATTGAACCGCCTGATATTGTCGTAGCGACTAATTGCGCTTAATAAACGCCTGGCCTCCATCGGGACGGCTGAAACTGATAGAGTCCTGTCTGTAAAAGTTTTTGCCGGAAGCATTCAAGGCGTGCAGCAAACTGGAGAGAATGGTTGTGAAATCGACATCGTGTTTGCAAATCGGTAGCCTCTGTAACGGTGACACAAAAAATTTTTTATGCGCGGCAGCAGCGTTTGTTTTTTTAGTGATGGTTGTGCCTTCTGCAACGGGGGAAACGCCAATACTGACACCAACGCCAATGTCAGCATCAACAACCCAAGCCAATCCAGCGCCGCCGGTGGCTGAAGCCTCAGACGATAGCAAGATCAGTTTCAAGCTCACGCCTTCCTGGTATCGCTTAGACGATGGCACTCGCGCCGGCGACGTTAATTTGCGGGCAAACACAGAAACACAAACCGCGTGGTTGGGTTACTACCGGGATAAAACAGACTTTTCACAAACCCGCGCCGGTTATGAAAACAAGCTGGATGGCGGCTGGATTCGTGCCGTGCTGTCTGCGCAGGTAGCCAGTGGTGGCTTTATCGGCGGCTCCGTCACCTCGGAGATAGGAGGAGAAACCTACGGTATTCTCGGTTTCGGACGTACCAATCTGCGTGATTACTACAATCTCAATTTCGATCCCAACGATGCCATCACGGTTGGTGTTGGTACGCGTGCGATTGCGGATACTGAGCTTACCTTGTTTCATCTTTGGGATGATCGCCTCCACACCCGGCAGCGCGTTACGCACGCCATCATCCGCCATAAATTGGGCGATGAAAATAATAAGCAGCGCTTCACCCTTGATGTTTCCCGTAAAAGCGGATTAACTTCGGATGATAATTTTGTACGCGGCTACGCGGTCTCAGTCGCTTATGACTTCAAGCGCTATTTTGTGCGTATCGCGCGAGATGAATATGTGAATTTTTCGCCTGCCACGCAGTGGCGCATTTCTGCCGGGCTACGGTTCTAGTCGAACCCGCCTGGAGTTTATCTGGCAGTACGTCTCAAGGCAGCAAAACTACGTGGCTCCCATTCACGTAGCGCCATAAGCAGTGCCACCCCATGCCGCTGCGTGAATGGTGCGGCGAGGCTTTCATGGTGAAGGTCGGCGAATTGCTCACGCAGTTTTTTCAGTTGTATGTGCAGCCGTGCGTTTGCAGCTTTTGTGAGCATGCCATGCAAGAAAATCTGCTCTTCGCCTTCAGCCTTAAAACGACTGGCGAGAAAATCTTTTTTCTCCTGTCGACTGAAAAAAAGCTGTATCGGGCCGTCCTGCAACCATTCAAAATCCCGCGCCACCTTTAGCCGAACACGGTCACCCGGCATTAGGCTGATCAGCCCTATATGGTCAAGCTTAAGCAACTTTTTCAGGCACTCGGCCTTGCTAAATTTATAAGCGGACGTGATTTCTGCAGGCGTCCAATTGTTCAGTACACATACGGCCATCAGCAGCAGCTCGGGATCTGCCGTTAATTCTTTTTCCTGCGTCTCGGTCAGGGTATGGATGTTCGCGACCGTATCATTGGCTTGGGCCATAACTTCGGCGAGACTCAGTTTCAACAGCCCGCTTAGTTGCACCAGTCGTTCCAGTGAAAACGTTCCCGTAGAAAATAGTCGTTTCACGCTTTGTTCGGAAAGGTTAAGGGACTCACCAATCTGGCGATAGGTGTAGCCCTGTCGCTTCAATAATTTTTTCAGGGTTGCGATCAGGCGGTCACTTTCATTCATATTTGAATCGTATCAAATTACGATACGTAGTAGATAAATAATTAAAACTTTCTAATAATAAGTTTGTTTTCCGCAACTATTCCTGCACGATGTTTTTTTCAATAATTGAGGAAAAGCACATGAGATCTATTTTTGGCAACAGCGCTGCATTGCAGCGGCATTACTTTGGCAATTTTCTTAAAGCCTTGAGCGTCACGACACTTTCATTTTTTGCATTGCTGTCGCACCAGCCGGCTTTAGCGGGCGTTAGTATTGATTTTGTGATCTCCAGCCGCACCCACAGCGAAGGCAAGCCGGATCGTTCAGGACAAAGCACGCAAACCATCAGAGCCGACGGGCCTCGTTTTCAGCGTCTGGGAAGAGCTGGAAGGGCCATTGTGGAGACATCACTTGATGATGGTGCCACCACTTTTTTTAATGACGACCGTACCATCATGCAAACTCCGTTAGTTTCCGATGTTGCCAGTGCGGGCGTTCTAGGTGGGCTATCCAGCCCGATTAAAGCTTGGATCGAAGATGAAAAAATAACCATTGTTGAGCCGCAGCCTGGGCCGATGCTGCTCGGCATGCCGACGCAGATATACACGGTGGATCACAGTTATGTAACGAAAGGGCGGATAGCTTTTATTTATACGCGCCGCTTTCCCAGTACGGCGCGCTATGTAATCACCACAGCCAATCTGGTTACGGCAGATGGTTTGGCTATCTCAGCTGCGGCAGTGCGGGTCGCGCTATCACGTGGCCACGGGCGCGTACTCGCTCATCATGCCGAAGCCTTCCGTGGTTTTCCGCTGCGAATTGAGGCTCATATTGTCCGGCATTCGGAGGCATTTCAGGGCGCTCCGCTTTGGATCAACGGTCGACTCGTCAATGGTGAGGGCGCAACGGGTGACTGGATTACCGACTTTCAGTATGAAGCTGTATCCATGACTGATTGGTCTTGGCCGGATGTGGCAATAGATGAAAGTCGCGATCAGTTGAAGCCATAGTCTTTGCTGGCAAATGGATTTGCTAGGTGGTTGCGTCGTTATTGCTGCGATGGATATTGTTGACGATCCGCCTTTGGCAAATCCAGCAGTACAGAATACTTTTGGGTTACGCGTCCATTTCCCCATGAAAACTCGACCAGCAAGTCCAGTGATGGCTCATTGACAGGCACGATGCTGGTGAGCTTCAAGATCGATTTTCCGTCACTTTGACGCGCCGTGCTGATACGGATCTGGCGCACGATTGATGGGTAGTTGAGCTGCGCAGTTTCATAGCTTTCTGCGCTGGCGATGCGGGCTTCGATCCGCGAAAACTCTTCGGGTTGCAACGCGGTAATGTCGATGACGGCGGCAAACGGCTGGCCAAGCATGGATTCAACCTTGAGGCGGCCAAGCCCGGCGGCATCAACAGTCGGCGAGAACAGTAAACCCAAACCCAGACCCAGACACCACACGCATGAAAGGGTCACCATCCACGATGTGAAATATAGGGCCGTAAATAGGGCCGCAAAATTTTGTGTGCGTATCGCGGTCTGGTGTCTCATGGCATTCCTCTGCAAAATTAGGTTAGCTTTCCCAACGATGATTAATTTCCTGTAGCGCCTGATCGCGGACTGAAGCCGACATAAAAGTTGCGCCCGCCGCAGCCTGCATCAGAACCTTCAGTTGCGCTGGCGACACGCCATTTTCTGTATGCACGGCCTGCAATTCATGGCTCATGGTCACGCCGGACATTAATCGATTATCAGTTGAACATGAAACCGATAATCCTGCTGCGATCATGGCGTGCAATGGATGCGTGGCCAATGAGATGGCCGCACCCGTATGGACATTGCTGGTGGGGCAGACTTCAAAGTGCAGCCCTAAACCCCGTGCCTGATCCAGCCATTCACTTTGCTGCGCTGTATTGGCGGCGTCCATAATTTTTATGCCGTGACCGATGCGGGTAGCGCCCAATGCGGCGGCTTCCAGCACTCGTGAGCCAACATCAGCTTCGCCTGCGTGGCAAGTAATGCCCAGACCGGCATCACGTGCGGTGGCAATGGCGCGCGCATGCAAAGCTGGCGGGAAACCTCGCTCCGGGCCAGCGAGATCAAAGCCGATGACCCCCTGATTTTGATAGCGCGCCGCTAGCTGTGCCGCTCGCACCGTTTCTTCAGGCGAATCCATTTTCATGCCGCATACAATCAGGCCGCACGGCAAATTGCTCAGCGCTAAACCTGCCAGCAGTGCTTCGACCACGGCTTCGCCCGACATACCGTAGGCTTCGAGCAACAGCGGAGCCATGCGAAATTCGGCCAACACGCAGCCATCAAGTCGCGCATCTTCTGCCGCCTCGTAAGCTACGCGTGCACAAGCCTCAGCACTCGCCATCGCCGCTACAGTAAGCCCAAAACCCAAAAGATAACGCTCCAGGCTGCCTGAGTTGGCGTTGGCCTGCATCCACGCAGCCAGGGTTGCTGCATCGCTAGCCGGCACGGCCAGATTACGTTCTTGGCACAGCGCTAAGAGGGTTTGCGGACGCAAGCCGCCATCGAGGTGTTCGTGCAGTAAAACTTTAGGTAGTTGTTGCCAATACAGGGAATGAGTGGTCATAGAATATTTTTCAGATTGGATGGTTGATCTTTCAGCCAGATTAGGCATATCAATGAGTTGTCGCAAATGCGGGTGGTTCATGATCTTGTTGCGGGCTCCGATGTGCTCGTTGCTGCTGACTGCGTCCCAGATACACGCCAGCTCCAATCATGAAGATGCAGAGCGGAATGGCGGAGAAGGCCATTTGTGCAGTGGACATGCCCAGGCTACGGAGCCCGGCATGCCCCCAAGTGGAGACCAGATCGCTACCGCGCGAGACCACGGTATCGATTACATTTTTGGCTTTATAGCGCTCCTCACGCGAGACCACGGTAAACAAAATTTCACGCGCGGGTTTGCCAATGGCGAACTCACTGGCGCGGCGAATCACGGTGGCGATCGAGATCAACGCCAAGGTTGGCATCAAACCGGTAATGCCAAGCGTAAACACGGCAAGCGCCGGTAGCAGAATTAAACAAAATATCAGGCCGACGCGGCGCACTAACGCGCTGGTGATGAATACCTGACTGACGAGCGTCAGTGTATTAACCGCCAAATCAAGATGAGCAAATAACTGCGTACGCTCGGCCGAGCTAGGAATCGACTCTGCCATCACCCGCAATTGCTCAAGGTAGAAGTAGTTACCCAGTAACTGCAGCAGCGCCACATAACCGCAGATGGTCAGCAGATAGGGAGAAGCAAAGGCTAGTTTGATGCCATCGAGTATGCCGCCGCCCAACGGTTCCTCGTCATGTTCATGACCGGGATCGCTGGCGCCTCGGCGCGCCGCCCAGCGCCCCAGGCCGATCACGCAGACCACGGCAGCACTCATTAACAAACTGGCGATCAGCAGCAGGTTAGCCACACCTGCCTGTTTAACTAATGCAGCGGTAATGATCGGCCCAACCATCGCGCCCATACTGCCGCCTGCAGCGATAGCGCCAAATAATCGCTTGGCGCTATCGCTGTCAAACACATCAGTCATGAAGCTCCAGAACACACTCACCACAAAATAATTAAAAACCGAAAGCCAAATAAAAAATGCGGCTGCAATAGTGGTTTTATCGAGGGTACTCACTTGCATGGCCGCATAAAACGCCAGCAAATTGGCAATAAAAAACACATACACCAAGGGTAAAAAAGTGCGTCGAGGCCAACGCGATGAGACCCAACCGAAAAGTGGCGTTACGATCAGCATGCCGACAAAAGTGCCGGTAAACAACCAAGGCAGATTTTTTATTCCGCCTTGAATTCCCATTTCATCGCGCACCGGTCGCAGCACGTAATAGGCACACAACAAAAAAAAGAAATACAGAAAAGACCATGCAAAAGCAGGCCATTCTTCACGTTTGATATCGATGAATTTCAACGCATTAATCCAGGGAGATGAGGTCAGTAATCGAAGTTTAAATCAGACGGAAAATTGCCTTGACGTGCAGTCTACTGTGCTTCGGTAGACGTAAACAAGCCCAGCACACCGCCTAGGCCGACATGGTTTAGCGCATAGCTTGCCTGTGCGCGTACGACGGGTTTGGCATGAAAAGCAATCGCGCTTCCGGCTTCGCGCATCATCAATAAATCATTTGCCCCATCGCCTATCACCATCACCTGAGCAGGCTGCAAACCCAATAGGGACGAGGTGTTTCGGACATGGGTTGCTTTTGCGGCAGCGTCACACAATGAGCCGATCACGCGGCCGGTGAGTATACCGTGGTTAATTTCTAGGGTATTTGAGAAGGCATAATCGAATCCCAAACGCGTTTTAAGCCGCTCCGTAAAAAACGTGAACCCGCCGGATACCAGCAATAACTTAAGGTGATTTCGTTTGGCCGCCGCAATAAGATGTTCAGCGCCGATGGATAATTTCAAGCGCTCTGTATAAATTTTTTCAAATACGCTTTCTGGCAATCCGGCCAGCAATGCCGCTCGCTGTCGCAGACTGGCAGGCCAGTCAATCTCGCCGCGCATGGCCGCCTCGGTAACGGCAGACACTTGAGTTTTTTTGCCTGCGTAGTCAGCGATTTCATCAATGCACTCAATGGTAATGAGGGTTGAATCCATATCCATCGCCAGCAGACCAAACTGCGCGAGCGTTGCGTTGCTGTCCACAAAGCCAAAATCAAGACTGTGCTCCTCGCAATAGCGTTGTATGCTTGCCCTCGCTGCCGGATCCGTACAAACCGAGTTGGCAACATTCAAAATACGAAATGCCTGATGGTCAAAGTTTCCCGCACCATCTATTTTTTCAATGCCGCTCGCGCTACACAGGCCATGCAGGGTTTTAAGATCCTGGGTTTGAATATCGGCGGCTTGAATGATGAGTTGGGTCGTCATGGCAGGGCGGTTGGCTGAATGGGGTTTTAGATTTTAAGAGAAGCAGCTTGCATCAGTTCGGGCGGCGTCAGTTCGCGCAGTATCTGCTTGATTTCGGCCACGCGCGCCTTCACCTCGGCAATAGGTTTTTCTATCCGTAGTTTATCGGGCCCAGCTAATTTGTATTGACGCTTTTGTTGAACCAGATGGATGACGCGATGTGGATGAATCGGTGTGTCGCGGCCGAATTGCACGGTGATGGATACGCTACTCGCATCGATTTTAAGCAAATCCAAAGGTTTGCCCAGGATACGCAGGCGATGACTGTCAGCGAGTGTTTGCGCAGGGACAGGAATGAGGCCAAAGCGATCCACCAACTCTTCCTGTAATTGATCAAGCTGATCCTCAGTCTCGCAATTCGCCAGCCGTTTGTAAATCACCAATCGTTCATGCACGTCGGCGCAGTAGGTATCAGGTAGCAGGGCAGGCTGATGCAGATTGATTTCGGTCGAGACATTCAGCGGCCGCATCAAGTCAGGTTCCTGCCCTGCCTTGAGTGATTTCACAGCGGCGTTCAGCATGTCTGTATAAAGTGTGAAACCAATATCCTGGATACCACCTGACTGTGAATCGCCGAGCACTTCACCTGCACCGCGTATTTCGAGATCATGCATGGCAAGATAAAATCCGGCACCTAAATCTTCCATCATCTGGATTGCCTCCAGACGTTTTTTGGAATTGCTGGATAACGCTTCTTTGGGTGGTGTGAGCAAGTATGCGTAAGCCTGATGATGCGAGCGGCCCACGCGGCCACGGAGCTGATGTAGCTGTGCCAGCCCAAATTTATCGGCGCGGTGAATCAAGATGGTGTTGGCGGTAGGCACGTCAATACCGGTTTCAATAATTGTCGAGCACAGAAGCAGGTTTGATTTTTGATGATAAAAATCACGCATCACCCGCTCAAGTTCACGTTCCGGCAATTGGCCGTGGGCCACCGAGATGCGTGCTTCCGGCAATAATTTTTCAAGCTTCTCCAATTGATTTTGGATAGTCTCGACTTCGTTGTACAGATAGTAAGCCTGACCACCGCGCTTTAATTCACGCAGTACCGCCTCACGCACTATGCCTTCAGAGAAAGTGTTAACGAAAGTTTTAATCGATAGGCGACGCTGAGGTGCGGTGGCGATGATTGAAAAATCACGCAGACCTTCGAGTGACATCGCCAGCGTGCGCGGGATCGGCGTCGCGGTCAGAGTGAGTACATCGACCTCGGCACGCATCGCTTTCAGCGCTTCTTTTTGGCGCACTCCAAAGCGATGCTCTTCATCAATGATGACGAGGCCGAGATTTTTGAACACCATATCTTTTTGAATCAGCTTATGGGTACCGATGGCAATATCAACAGTGCCGTCGGCCAGGCCTTTCATGGCGATCGTGGTTTCTTTGGCGGAGCGAAAGCGTGAAAATTCAGCGAGCTTGACCGGCCATTCTGCAAAACGATCTGAAAAATTCTGGAAATGCTGCTCGGCCAACAAGGTCGTTGGCACCAATATAGCCACCTGCTTGCCTGCTGTTACCGCAATAAACGCGGCGCGCAACGCGACTTCAGTTTTACCGAAACCCACATCGCCGCATACCAGGCGATCCATCGGGCGACCCGAGGTCATGTCAGCCATCACAGCCTTGATGGCAGTGGCCTGATCGGGGGTTTCTTCAAATGGGAAGGTGGCCGAGAATGCGTCAAACTCATTGAGCTGTAAAGGGAACGCAAAACCTTTGCGGGCGGCGCGACGCGCATACAGGTTGAGCAATTCAGCAGCGGTATCACGTACCTGTTCGGCTGCTTTGCGTTTGGCTTTTTCCCACTGTCCTGAACCCAGACGATGCAGTGGCGCGTTTTCCGGATTAGCACCGGTATAGCGCGAGATAACGCTGAGCTGCGAGACAGGCACAAATAGTTTGGCTCCGCCATCGTAGTGCAACTCCATGAATTCCATGTTGCCATCGCCAAAATCCATATTGACGAGGCCCATGTAGCGACCTATGCCGTGATCGTTATGCACCACCGGGTCACCGATATTGACCTCGGCTAAGTCGCGCAACATACCTTCCGCGCTCGAGTTGTTGCGTTTGTCACCACCCTGGCCACGACGCCGCGATTGCTTGACCTCGGATGCGTACAGTTCGTTTTCAGTAACGATTGCGCAACTGTCATCGGGCAAAACAAAACCACCCTGCAATGGCGACGAGACTATGCTGAGCTTGTCCTGGCTGTTTGCCCATGCCCCAAACTCTAGCAAGGGCGCGGCTTTCAAGCCATGTTCAGAGAGGAATTGAGTAATGGTTTCGCGGCGTCCGAGGCTCTCAGCCGTGATTAAAATCCGCCCGCTGAATTGGCTGACAAACTGTTTAAACCGCATAATCGGGTCTGCTGCTTTCCGATCAACCTCAATCGCCGGAAGTGCGATAGCGTTTGAAAAAATTCGTTTAGCGGCTAGTTTGGTGAAGCGGTTAATGCCCGCAAATAATTCATCGGTCGTCAGGAAAATATCTTTGGGTGGCAGCAGCGGACGGTCTTTATCACCGCGCAATAATTCATAACGTGATTTTGCATCTGTCCAGAAGGCATCGGCGCTGGCGGTAATGCCCGCTATGTTTTCAGCCGTCTCACGAATCACATCACTAGCCACATCGCCAGCTACTGCGCCATGTAAAAAAATCTCGGTATGAGCGGGAAAATAATCAAAAACCGTGGCGGTCTTTGCAAAAAAAAGCGGCAAATAATATTCGCAGCCGTTCGGCGCTAAGCCGGCTGAAATATCTTTGTACAAGCGACTCTTGGACGGATCCCCCTCAAAACGGTCCCGAAAATTTTCGCGAAAAATATGCTGGCCCTCTTTATCCAGCGGAAACTCATGCGCGGGCAGCAAACGAATTTCATTGACCGGATAAATGCTGCGCTGGGTATCAACATCAAAGGTGCGGATGGCGTCAATTTCCTCACCAAACAGATCAACCCGATAGGGTACGGTGCTGCCCATCGGAAATAGATCGATGAGTCCGCCGCGCACCGCGTATTCGCCAGGCGCCATCACCTGCGAGGTGTGGCTATAACCGGCGAAGGTCAAACTTTCGCGCATGGTGTCGATATTCAGCCGAGTCTTGGTGCGCAGAAAAAATGCGCGACCGGCGAGATATTCAAGCGGTGCCAGGCGCGTCATGGCGGTCGTCACGGGCACAATGCCGACATCAAAGGCGGATTGTGAAAACTGGTATAACGTGGCTAGCCGTTCCGAGACTAAATCGGGATGAGGCGAAAATTGATCATAGGGCAGGGTTTCCCAATCCGGCAGGCGATTGATGCGGAGTTGCGGCGAAAAAAATGCTATTTCATTTTGAAGCCGCTCGGCTACCTGTGCACTGGCAGTGAGAATAAACAGCGGTTTTTTTTCAGCGGCATATTTGACAGCTAGCTGGGCGAGAAAATAAGCATCGGCAGAGCCGTGAGGAAGCATGGAGGTGACCAAAAAATCGGGCGATTTAGCGCCAATGTTGAATAAAAAATAATATGAGCAGAATTATGCTGCTGACGTGTGTTGTGTTGAGATTAAAAAAGGCTTTAATGCAGCCGCCAAATCAGCGCTGGTGGCGAAGCGTTCATCAGGAAGCTTTGCCAGCAGGTCATCAATTATCGGTTGAAATTCACGTACGCGCTTGGGCAGTAGCGGAATTTCATCATGAATATGGCGGAACAGCAGCTCGGCATCATTTTTGGCGGCGTAGGGTTTTTTGCCCGTCAGCATTTCATAAAAAATCACGCCTGCGCTGTACAAGTCGCTGCGCCCATCGATCGCCAATCCTTGCCCTTGCTCAGGGCTCATGTAGGCGGGCGTGCCTAGCACTTCAGCGTTAAGCGGGTTTTTTGCGAGGCCACCAAACGGGGTAGAAATATTAAAATCAATTAACACCAAATCATCATCCACATAATGCGTCGACGGGCGACTCTCCGGGGTGTCAGATAAAGGTTGTTTGCGAAAAAAAATATTTTCAGGCTTCAGATCAAGATGGGCCAAGCCGCCCGCATGTAGCGTGGTCATGGCGGCCGCCAGTTTGAGCATGGTTTCGAGATGCCAGTTCACGGCGGTATCGGGCTTGATCCGACTGCGCAAATCTCCGGCATGCAAATATTCCAGTACAACATACGGCCATGGCCCGGCCACGCCCGCATCAAGGTAATTAACCACGTCATGGCCTTGAAGGCCGGCAATAAATTTGAATCGCAGGCAAAAACGTTCGATGTTTTGGCTGTCACTGTGTGGCGATATTGTGGGTATCTTGATGACCACGCGTTTCTGATCGTGCATGCTTTCAGCGTAAAACACTTTCGCCATTGGCTTCGATGACAGCGTGGTTAGGCATTGATAGCCTTCAATCGCCAGGCTCACCCGTTCATGGCCTTGCACAAACCCGAAGATGCCGCAGGCGGGCTTGTGCACCGCGCTGGCGGAAGGAGTGTGCGTCTGCTGCTCAGGATGTAAGCAACTCGCAATAAGTCGACACAGCGTGTTGCTCGACAGCATGTCTTTGCATAAGACGCCCGCCGCTCCTGCCGCGATTAGCGAGGCAGAATGATCAATTATTGAATGCGATACCAGCATGATGACGGGTGGACAATGGATGCGTTCACGTAAACGCGCCAGCACTGAAATCGCTTCAATGTAAGTGCCGATGCCCCCCATGATGATCAAATCGCCCGTGGTGCCAAACGCAATGCCGGGGCCGCGCATAGTTTGCGAGAAAGGGTCAACCTGCTCAATCACCGCATGGGGCCATTGGGTCATCAGGTAAGTCGAGATCAGGCGGCGATAACCGCTCGATCCATCGACTAGCACAATGCGGGGCGCGGGGTGGTGAAGCAGCGCGGATGCGGACAGCATTATCGGGGACTGTGCGGACTGTAGCGAAAGGGCCGCATGATCGCGTGCAGGGCGGATTGCATGCCTAGGCCACCACCACCGGAATTTTGCTTACGCTGCTGGCAATTTTTTCGCGCCATTCGGCGGGACCGGTTTTGTGCACGGCGTTGCCGAGTGAATCAACGGCCACAATGACCGGCATATCTTGTACATCAAATTCATAAATCGCTTCCATGCCCAAATCACCAAACGCGATCAGGCGTGATGCTTTAATCGCCTTCGATACTAGATAGGCTGCGCCGCCCACTGCGATGAAATAAGTCGCGCCCATTTTTTTGATTTCCTCCACCGTCGCAGCACCGCGTTCAGATTTGCCGATCATGCCGATGAGCCCGGTTTTTTCCAGCATCGGGGCCGTAAATTTATCCATGCGCGAAGCGGTGGTGGGGCCGGCCGGGCCGACCACCTCGTCACGCACCGCATTCACCGGGCCTACGTAGTAAATAATCCGGTTGGTAAAATCGGTGGGCAATGGTTCGCCGCGAGTCATCATCTCAACCAGGCGGCAATGCGCAGCATCGCGACCGGTCAAGATTTTGCCTGACAGCAGCACCCGATCACCCGCCCGTAATTCGCCTAACTGCTGTCTGCTGATGCCGTCAATATTGACGCGTTTTGAAGTGGCCACATCCATCACCAGTTTGGGCCAATCCGCTAGCGAAGGCGGCTCAAGTTTTGCCGGGCCCGAGCCATCGAGCGTGAAATGGATATGACGAGTCGCCGCACAGTTGGGCAGCAGCGCGACGGGCTTGGACGCGGCGTGAGTGGGGTAGTCGGTGACTTTTACATCCAGCACTGTGGAAAGCCCGCCCAGCCCTTGAGCACCAATACCCAACGCGTTTACTTTTGCAAATAATTCTAGGCGCAGTTCTTCTGCTCTAGTGGAGGGGCCACGTGCCTGTAGCTCATGAATATTCATCGGCTCCATCATCGCCCACTTTGCCATCAACATGGCTTTCTCGGGTGAGCCGCCAATACCCAGCGAGAGGATGCCAGGAGGACACCAATCCGCTCCCATCAGTGGCAACTGGGTCAGCACCCAATCGACGATATTGTCTGACGGCAGCAGCATGGCAAATTTGGATTTATTTTCAGAGCCGCCGCCTTTTGCAGCGACCGTAACTTCGACAGTATTGCCCGGTATCAGCTCCACATGGGTGACGCCAGGGGTGTTGTCACCGGTGTTGGTACGCTTGCCGTCGGGATCCGCCAGCATCGAGCCGCGCAGCGGATTGTCTGCATCGGTATAGGCACGACGCACGCCTTCGTTTACCATTTGTTCAAGCGATAATGTCGCGTCAAACCTGACTTCCATGCCGACCCGAATAAAGGCGATGCAGATGCCGGTGTCCTGGCAAATCGGCCGAGGGCCCTCGGCCGCCATGCGCGAGTTGATCAGAATCTGCGCCATCGCGTCTTTGGCCGCTGGCGATTGTTCACGGTTGTAAGCCGCGTGCAGTGCTTTGATGTAATCAACGGGATGGTAGTAGCTGATGTACTGAAAGGCATCGGCAACGGAAGCAATGAAATCTTCCTGTTTGATGATGGTTTGCGGCGACATGGCGGATTCCGGTTTGGTTAGTGCGCGTTGTTGCTGACAGCGGTGCCAGCAGCCTTGCCAGTAGCGTCAGCAGGCGCTCGTTTGGTGTGCTGCGTCATGATGCGGTCGCTGTAGGCAATCGCCAGCGCTGACAGCAGGAATGTAATATGAATTACGGTCTGGGCAATCCACTCGCCATTCTCCATATAGGCTTTGGCGTTGATAAATGTTTTGAGCAAATGGATGGATGAAATGCCAATAATAGCGGTCGCGAGTTTGACCTTCAGCACTGACGCATTGACGTGCGATAACCATTCGGGCTGGTCGGGATGCGAATCCAGATTCATTCGCGAGACGAAGGTTTCATAGCCGCCAATAATAACCATGATGAGCAGATTTGAAATCATCACCACATCAATCAGCCCGAGTACCACCAGCATCAGCGTAGTTTCATTTAGCTTGGTCGGGGCCTTGGCACCCTCGACGGCGATGGCTTGAAGAATGTGCTGAAGGGCGGCTTCATCACCGAGCGCGGAAAGAATGAGATAGTAAAGCTCGGCCCAGAATTGATAGACGTACACACACTGCGCCAGAATGAGTCCGATATACAAAGGCAGCTGCAGCCAGCGGCTCATAAAAATAAGTCGCGGCAATGTTTTAAGCGGGGGTTTGTTTTGAGGAGTGGACATATTTTTCATGTTGAAAACACATAAAGAAACCAGCAGCAACCGTTTTACCGGGTCAGAAATAAGTGCAGCTTGCGCATTAGTCGTGCACATTATCGGGCAATCCAGTAAAGCAATACCAGCCAGCCAGCCAGTCTGCCAGCCAACCAACTCAGCTTAGCCCACCCTACCCGGATTTTGTCACTGCCATGCTAGGCGATATTTCCCGACGCAGGATTTTACCATTCTTGGTGCGCGGGAAATCGCGGGCCAGATAGATTCGCTTGGGTGCTTTGTAAGCGGCTAAATGTTGCTGACCGAATGTCAGAAGTTCATTGGCCGATACGGGATGATCAGCTTGGGTGATCACGTAAGCGACGACGATCAATTTATTTTTTTCAATTTCTTCGCCAACGCAGGCACAGTCGGCAACGCCCGGATGCGATTTAAGTACACGCTCCACCTCATAGGGTGAGACGCGATAGCCGAAACTTTTAATAATGTCGTCGCGGCGGCCTAAAAACCACAAGTAGCCATCATCGTCCACTTTGGCGTAATCACCCGTGAAAAAATAGCCGTCATGTTTGTATTTTGCGGTTTCATCCGGCAAATTCCAGTAGCGCAAAAATAGTCCGGGGTCGGTGTCGGGTACGGCAATCATGCCTTCTTCGCCGGACGCGACCGCTTCACCGGTATCGGGATTCAATAATTTGATGTCATGCCCCGGCTGGGCAAATCCGGCTGAGCCGGCGCGGATCGGGCGATGGATCGATTGCGAAAGATAGTATGAGAATTCACTCATGCCGACCGCTTCAAAAATATCCATGCCGAAGCGGGTACGCCATGCGGCCAACATATCGTCGGATAAATGCTCGCCGGCGCTCATGCAAAAACGTAATGTCGGCACATCGACCTTGGTGGTCGTGGTTTTTTGTACGATCTGCCGATAAATCGTGGGTACGCCAATGAAGATAGTCGCCTGGTGTTTAGCGATCAACTGTGTCCATAGATTGGCATCATTTTTACCTTCGTGCACGATCACGGTTTTGCCGCGATAAAGCGGGTCCATCAAGCCGGAGCCCAGCACATAAGTCCAATTAAATTTACCGGAATGCAGAATCCGGTCAACTTGCCTGCTATCGAAATTAAACCAGTATTCAGCAGCCGGTTCACGTCCGATTAGCGCCCGATGTGCATGCAAAACGCCCTTGGGATAGCCCGTAGTTCCGGAGGTATAAACCAGATACGCGGGATCGTTTGCATGTGTGGCGTGCGCTGCCGACCATGCGGTAATGGCGGCGAGCGCGGGGTCTAAATCAAGCACCATAAAAGCGTCGGAATCGACAGGTGGTCCTTCGCCGGATAGCAATATCAAATTAATGCTGAGCGCATCTGCAGTATCGGCAACATGCGACGATAGCTGTGGCGAAAGCTGCGGCCACGTCGCTTTATCCATTACCAGCACTTTCGCCCCGGAATCTTTCGCCAGATATAAAACTTCTTCGGCGGTGAGCAAAGTAGAGGTGGGTACTGCAATACAGCCAGCCTTCATCGCCCCTAAAAATGCGGTGGGATAATCGATGCTGTTCGGTAGCCGAATCAATACCCGATCGCCGGGTTCAACACCTTGTTTACGCAGTAGCTGCGCAAACTGGCTGGTGCGTTGGGCGAGTTGGCTATAAGTGATGAAGACCGTGCCTAGATAGTCGTCTTCGACAATCATGGCGATCCGGTTTTCGACCTCGGTACCAAGATGGGCGTCTGTGCAGGCCGCGCCGATATTAAAAAATTCGGGGACGTGCCACGTCCAGGCGGGGAAAGGTTGGAATGGCGCGAGGCGGGCTGTTGTGTTCATGTGAATCTCTTATAGTCGGCTGTTGCCGTCAATTCAGGCAGCGATTGAGACTGCTTATCCAAAAGAATATTATTGAGTAAAGTCCAACAAGGACGGCGCTTTTGAGCCACTTATGGCTTGAAATGTCCGCCGAATGGCGCTCTAGATTTTTGATGTGCTTTAAAGAATGACGCCGTACGGCCAGTTTTCTCTGACCACTTGCGCGGGTAGTTTTCGCAATACCTCAATGGCAAATTGCGAATCTTCAATCGATAGTGCGTGCAGTGCATGGGCACGTAGCAAGGTCTGCAAGGCTTTACCAAACATCGGTGGATCAAGCATCTCACCATTGAATTTGATCGCGCCACCGAGCAGGGCATCGGCCTCAATGGCGGCTTTCAAAATCGCAATTTTGGTTTTTGTGTCAGTGGGCGAAGGGGTGTAGGCGACTTTGCAGGGGTGTATGTGATACGGGTGAATAACCTGCTTGCCAGTCATGCCCATTGCCGCTTCTTCGCAGGCGTGTTTATAAACAACGCGCGATTCCTCATCGCCATGCAAATCAAGCCAGCGGCGCACATCATCAGGCTCGACAAAATTTTCCGGCATCATGGAAGCCCCGATCAGGGTCTCAACGCCGCCGATGACGCCTTTACCGGCAATCCGTGCTTCAAACAAAATCTGATTCATAAAGTAGGCAAGCTCGGTTGTCCAATTGCGCGGCGTGATCTGAATGCCCATTGCTTTGGAGAAATCATGAATGCCGAACACCACATGTTTGACGGTTGCATACTGCATTAAATCAGGCGCGATTTTAAGTGATTTGGGGTGCTCAATAATGGGCTGGATCGTCATCTTGTGATTTAAGCCCACCAATACCGCAGAGAGATCGCGAATTTCGGGAGAGCCATAGGCTTCGCCCGCTTTGGCCAGCATCACCACATCGATGTGATCGGATAAATCCCGAATGAGCTGCAGGTCTTTTTCATACTCATCGGTGCGGAACGGATTGATCCGAATCGCCACCTGCACTTCTTTACGCGCGGGCATGTTGGGTAATTCCATGCGCAGCAGTTCGCGCGACATTTCTTTCTGGCGACAACCATCTTCCAGATCAAAAATCAGAGTGTGTGAGTTGGTGCCCCAGGCGTGTTTTTTGAAGCGCTGTGAAGCTTGTTCTAGGTCTTCATACAGCCCCAATGCGGGCGCGTACTTGACCGGCGGATAGTAAATCTGAATGCCGGGCCAGTAATCTCCCAGCACTGTGGCGGTGGTGCTGTTGAGAGTGACCGCAGCCACCGATGGGGGTTGATTGATGTCGATTAGGTTGCTCATGGCGGGGCTCGTCATAGTGATAGGATCAGCTCTGATGTACAGTCTTCTGGAAGACGGATGTACGCAAAATTACACCGATTGTTGCGGCGCGTCAATAACTCTTATATAAGACATAAGATGCTGTCGTTTGCGGAAAAAGCCCAGCTAAAATAGTGGCAAAGTAGACCTCGTATACGCGTATCCGATTTGATCAAGTATAAAAATGAACTTTTGTGCTATAAATATTTACATAAAATTTATGAAAAAATGCGGAAAATAAATGCACGCAGACGCCAAGAACGCAAACAGTTTAGTTGCGCGATTGCTTATTGTGATTGCACTAAGCAATTCAGTTTTGCACGTTGAGACTGGATGTCAAAATAAACGCCGACCATAAGGAGCACAGTATGTCGAAGATCGAATCAATGTCTCAGGAAAATCGACTGTTTCCACCGTCAGAGGCGGTGGTGCGACAAGCTAATATTTCCGGCATGGCGGCCTATAACGTCATGTGCGATGAAGCTGGCAGCGACTATTGCGGCTTTTGGGCGAGACATGCACGCGAAACACTGACTTGGCATAAGCCGTTTACCGAGGTGCTCGATGAATCGAATGCGCCATTTTATAAGTGGTTTTATGACGGCGAATTGAACGCTTCATACAATTGCCTTGACCGTAATTTGCTTAACGGCAATGCGGATAAAACCGCCATTGTTTTCGAAGCCGATGATGGTGCTGTAACCCGCATTACTTATAGTGCGCTTACCGCCCGGGTGTGCAAAATGGCTAATGCACTTAAAGCGAATGGCATCAAAAAAGGTGATCGTGTGATCATCTATATGCCGATGACCATCGAAGGTGTGATTGCGATGCAGGCGTGTGCCCGTATTGGCGCGATCCATTCTGTGGTGTTCGGCGGTTTCTCGGCCAAGAGCGTACATGAACGCATTATTGATGCGGGCGCAGTAGCGATCATTACTGCAGACGAACAAATGCGGGGCGGTAAAGCGTTGCCGATCAAGACCATTGTTGATGAAGCGTTCGCAATGGGCAGCGGCGCACAGATCAAGATCGCGATTGTCTATCGGCGCACCGGTAATCGGGTGAGCATGACGGCGGGTCGCGATCACTGGTGGCATGAGCTTGAGGCCGCTCAAAGTGAGGTTTGCGAACCGGAATGGGTGAACGCTGAACATCCGCTGTTTATTTTATATACCTCTGGCTCAACGGGACAGCCCAAAGGTATACAGCACTCAACAGGCGGATATTTATTGTGGGCAGCGCTCACGATGCAATGGACTTTCGACATCAAGCCCAATGATCTGTTTTGGTGCACGGCCGATATTGGCTGGGTCACGGGACACTCGTATATTTGCTACGGGCCGCTCGCCGTCGGTGCTACCGAATTAATTTTTGAAGGTGTGCCGACTTACCCGAACGCGGGGCGCTTCTGGGAGATGATTCAAAAACATAAAGTTTCGGTCTTCTATACTGCACCGACAGCGATTCGGTCGCTGATCAAAGCCGGCGAAGTTGATCCTGCGGTGCATCCCAGAAATTACGATCTCACGTCACTCAGGATTTTAGGCTCGGTCGGTGAGCCCATCAATCCGGAAGCGTGGATGTGGTACTACGAAAATATTGGGGGCGGTCGCTGCCCGATTGTTGATACTTTCTGGCAAACCGAAACGGGTGGGCACATGATCACGCCACTGCCCGGCGTTACGACGTTAAAGCCGGGTTCATGCACACTGCCGCTGCCAGGCATTATGGCGGCGGTTGTGGATGAAACCGGTCATGATGTGGAAAATGGTAACGGCGGCATATTGGTCGTGAAGCGCCCGTGGCCGTCAATGGTGCGCACTATTTGGGGCGATCCCGAGCGATTCAAAAAAACATATTTTCCAGAAGAGCTTGGCGGCAAACTTTACCTTGCCGGTGATGGCGCCGTACGCGATAAAACCGACGGCTATTTCACTATTATGGGCCGGATTGATGATGTGTTGAACGTGTCGGGCCATCGACTCGGCACTATGGAAATTGAATCAGCTCTGGTCTCGAATTCGAAGCTGGTGGCTGAAGCGGCGGTGGTGGGTCGCCCTGATGATTTAACGGGTGAAGCAATCGTTGCCTTCGTGGTGCTCAAAGGTGCACGACCAATGGGCGATGAAGCAAAAATGATCGCCAAAGAATTGCGCGATTGGGTTGGCAAGCAAATCGGGCCGATTGCGAAACCAAAAGATATTCGTTTTGGCGATAACTTGCCTAAGACGCGTTCAGGAAAAATTATGCGTCGTCTGTTACGTTCGATCGCCCGGAACGAAGAAATTACGCAGGATATTTCGACGCTCGAAAACCCCGCTATCCTTGAGCAGTTAAAACAGAGTATGTAGCAACTCGCGCCAACGCAATGAGGGTGCAGAAAAAGGAAACTCAAAAACGAAGCTTTAATGGTGCGCCGCACCATGATTTGAGAGTGAACGAAGAGAAATTAAGGTGGCTGAAACTCAGGAAACTACAGTACACTTTACGCAGGAAAAGAAAAGATAAGCCGTAGTCGAAAATCATAATCTTAAGGAGGTTGTATGGCTTCAGCAGCGCAAGGTTTGCCCGAAGTTACCCCCCAGGAAGAGCGCAAAGTTATATTTGCCTCCTCGCTGGGCACCGTATTTGAGTGGTATGACTTTTACTTGTTCGCCGTCCTTGCGGTTTTTTTCTCGGCCAAGTTTTTTCCGGTTGGTGATGAAAATGTTGCCCTGATTGGCTCATTGGCCATTCTTGCGGCAGGCTTTCTGGTGCGGCCATTTGGCGCATTGGTGTTTGGTCGATTGGGTGATTTGATTGGCCGTAAATATACTTTCTTGGTGACCATTGTGTTAATGGGTGGATCAACCGCGGCGCTGGGTTTTTTGCCCACCTACGCCACCATCGGCGATGCAGCATGGATTATTTTGCTGCTATTGCGATTGTTGCAAGGCTTGGCGCTCGGCGGTGAATACGGTGGTGCGGCAACCTATGTGGCTGAGCATGCGCCGCACGGCAAGCGCGGCCAGTCGACCGCTTGGATTCAGACCACCGCAACCCTGGGCCTGTTTATGGCACTGGTTGTGATCTATATCTGTCGGGTGACATTACCCGAAGCTGAATTCAAAGACTGGGGCTGGAGAATTCCATTCTGGTTGTCTATTTTGCTGCTCGCATTCTCAGTTTATATTCGATTGAAGCTGAACGAATCGCCGTTGTTCCAGCGCATGAAGGCTGAAGGTAAAGGATCGAAGTCGCCACTTACCGATAGTTTTTTACGTTACCCCAACAATAAATTTGTGCTGCTCGCCTTGCTCGGAGCGACGGCTGGTCAAGGTGTGGTTTGGTATACCGGTCAATTTTGGGTATTGTATTTTCTGCAAACAACTCTGAAAGTTGATTTCCAAACGACCTATATTTTATTGGCCATCGGGCTGCTGTTATCGGTACCATTATTTTTATTCTTCGGTTGGCTGTCTGACAAAATCGGGCGCAAATGGATTATTTTGGCCGGTTGTTTATTAGGTGCGGCCACTTATTTTCCGTTATTCAATATGCTCGCTGATGCGGCTAACCCTGCGCTGGTCAAAGCCACCAAAGAATCTCCAGTCGTCGTGATGGCTAGCAACGCCGATAACCAGTGTGAATTGAGTTTTACCGCGGCCTTGGTAAAAGAACATAAGGACAACAAAAAAGACTGTGTTGTTATCAAGAAACTGTTGAGCGGTGCGGGTATTAGCTTTACCTATGAGCCACCACTGGCTGATGCGCCTATTGCGGTAAAAGTAAAAGACACCATCGTAAAAGGCACGGATCAAGCTGCGATCAAGGCAGCGTTGAAAGCGGCTGGTTATCCAACTGCGGCCAATCCTGCCGAAATGAATAAGCCCAAAATCGTGTTGATCATCTTTATTTTGATGATTTATGTGACGATGGTTTATGGTCCGATTGCCGCGATGTTGGTTGAGCTATTCCCGACCAAGATTCGTTACACTTCCATGTCCTTGCCCTACCATATTGGCAACGGCTGGTTTGGCGGCTTTCTGCCGGTTACGGCCACCTTCCTGTCCATTTCTTATGGCAATATTTA
The DNA here is from genome assembly GCA_025359985.1 of Burkholderiales bacterium. Classification (GTDB taxonomy): domain Bacteria; phylum Pseudomonadota; class Gammaproteobacteria; order Burkholderiales; family Usitatibacteraceae; genus UKL13-2. The sequence goes on from JANYDB010000074.1 coordinate 25,367, forward strand.
TCAGGGATTATGGTATCCCATCGTCGTTGCCTCAATGACGCTGGTGATTGGCGCGCTGTTTCTGCCTGAAACAAAGGACATGGCGCTGATTCGGGATGAGTAATTAAAACCCGATCGCGCATTAGTTGAAAAACATATTAACGCCGGGCTTGCCCGGCGTTTTTTATGTATGACGAATCTGACCTTGCACCTCATTATCGGGACAGCAGATTAACGGTTAAACTTGTTCCATATGACTACCTTTTTTAGATATTTAGCCAAAGAAATTTTCGTTGCAACAGCTTTACTGCTGATTGCGCTGTTGGCGCTGTTTGCATTATTTGATTTGATTCGCGAGCTGGGTGACTTGGGTAAAGGAGGTTATAACCTTACTACGCTGCTCATCTATGTCACCCTGGCGCAGCCCATGCATGTGGTGGTTATATTCCCGATTGCAGCGCTGTTGGGCACGCTGCTGGCGGTATCACGTTTGTCGGCCCAATCTGAGCTTACGGTCATGCGCGCATCAGGGTTGTCGTTGAAGAAGCTGGCGATTTTTGCAAGTGTTATAGGTCTGGTATTTTCAACGCTAACTTTTGTGTTTGGTGAATTTGTTGCGCCTGCTGCAGAAGAGGCCGCCAAACGCCTGCGCCTGTCCGCCACCAGTGCCGTGGTAGCCAGGGAATTTCGTTCCGGGTTTTGGGTAAAGGACGATCTTTCTTTCGTTAACATTCAGACAGTGACGCCCGATACAGAACTTCTCAATATGCGCATCTATGAATTTGATCGAGCTTATCAGCTGACCTCAATCAGTATTGTAAAAAGCGCAAAGTATGAATCGAATAATCATTGGACATTGAAAGATGTGGAGAAGACCAGCTTTGACGGAACACGTGTGCGGATCAATAATTTGCCGGTCGCAAACTGGAATTCGGCGATGACGCCGGATTTGCTGTCGGTGCTGCGTGTGAAGCCTGATGAGATGTCGATCAGTAATCTGTCGGCATATATCGACCATTTGCGCGACAACAAGCAAAGTAGCATCCGCTATGAATTGGCATATTGGACAAAGGTTCTACAGCCTGTCGCCGTGGTGATTATGATGTTGCTGGCAATACCGTTTGCAATCCAGTCAAACCGAAGTGGTGGTGTTGGCGCCCGGTTGATGCTGGGCATCATGGTTGGATTGGCTTCTTATATTTTCAATCAGATGGCATCACTATTAACTACTTTGAATGACTGGCCGCCACTACTGTCTGCCGCAACGCCGCTAGCGGTATTTTTTATATTGGCGATTTCGCTTATTACCTGGAAAGAGTACGGTGTGCGCTTGCAGCGTCTGTTTTAGCTGCAAACTAATCCCTATACAATATCCGTTTGACGCTTTTGACGGCAGCGTAAATAATCGCGCTATTGAGTTTTGCATTGTCGCAATATCAGCTCTTGGAAATGATCGCGTTAATGAGTCGGGTGCCGGCCAGACGATCGTGTAAAAACTGTCTGTCGCGATCAAAATTTGACCACCATAGTGTGGCGATGAGGGGTAAAAAGGCCCACATCGTCACTACTATCCGCACGCGATCCGGAAAAAACAGTAATACCAAGCCCGCTGCGGCGGGACCAAAAAAAATAAACGCGTATATAAAACGTCGCAGGGCCTGTACAACCGTGAGTCGCTTGCCGGCCCGATCAACTACTTTGAAGCGCCAGGTTTTCATAGCCAGCGTCTGTCCGCCGCGATGCCACAGCCAAACAAAATAGGCAGATGTCACTATTAACAAATAGATCTGATAAATCAGATGCGGAGTACCGCTCAAGGTATAACCCTTTAAACCCGCAATTGGAAACGAAGCAATTAGTAGCAGGGCCAGAAGCAGCAGGCTTTCATACGGAATCGCTGCAATACGTCGCCACACGCCGGGTACATCTGCCGTTGCTGACGATAGCTCTTTCAGGGAACCCCTCGCCTATTTAACAGTAGTGCCTGCGTCGGACGGTGCAGGAGTAGTTGCGAGCGGTTGTTGCGCTTTTTCAGATTTTTCGTTCCAACGTTCGCGCAGTTCATACTGTTTTTGCGGCGGCAAGCTGGACAGATTTTTATATTTATCACGTGCAGCACGACGCTGTTCCGGCGTGAGTGATGCCCACTCTTTAATGCGCTCCTGAAAGCGCTCTTGCTGTATGGGTACTTGTTTGGGGTAAGACTTGGCGGTGCCGATAAGTTTTCGCTGCTGATGGCTTGGTAATTGTGCCCAGTCTTTTTCCAGAGGTGCCAGAACCTTACGCTCGGCTTCAGCAATCTTCTTCCAGGGAACAGGCGCAACCGGCTTGACCGCAATGGTGGGTTGGCTCGGCAATGGATTTTTTGTCGATGTTTGCTGCTGAGGCTGTTGCTGCGTTTGTTGCTGTATTTGCGCGTCGACCAGGATAGGCATTATGACCAGCAGTACACCGGCTATAAATTCAGTCATCAAAACACTAAATTTGCGCATCATCAATGCGCTGAATCTTTCACCCACGATTGGAAATCCTTATCCAAAAACGCGTTAATAGGTAATTCTCCCGTTAACAGTTGAGCGTCAAGCGCACTTGTTTCGTCGATAACATCATCGTCTGCCGCATTGTAGGCTACAGTTGCGGCGACCACAGCCAAAATAGGCAGCCAAAACAAAGGCTTGCGTAGCCAGCCTGATGTGTCAAATGTGTGGCCAGAAATCGTCACCAAACCGAGAACGTTTACTGGTTCTTTATATTGCGCCATGGCTTTTTGACGTGCTGCGCGGAGCTTAACGATTTTATCGTCTTCAATATGTGGCAGGCCCCAGTCGAGGGTGCGAGTTACTTTTTGCGCAATATCTTTTTCATTCATGATCTTAACCTGAGGATTTTTGAGCAGTTTATTTATACCAGCGATTACGGCCGCGAGAGAGCGTCAAGCGTAATACCTTTTGCCTTTAATAATATTGACAGTGCATGAACCGCCCGCGAACAATGAGTTTTTACGCTGCCTTCAGAGCAGCCCATTGCACTTGCGGTTTCTGCAACATCCAATTCCTCCCAGTAACGCAACATAAACGCTTCGCGTTGACGAGCCGGTAAACGCTCTACGGCGCCTTCAATAATTTTCAGGGTTTGTGATTGTTCAAGCTGATCAATGGGGGTAACCGGGACGCTGGAAGTGTTTTCGGCCTCCAGAGTTTCCAGAAAATCGCGCTCTTCGCCATCCTCATTATGGCCGCCAAAGGAAGAAAAGAGGGTAGTCCATGTTGTGCGCACTTTAGTGCGTCGATACCAGTCGCGAATGGTGTTCTGCAAAATGCGCTGAAATAGCATCGGCAGCTCTTCGACCGGCTTGGTGGCGTATTTTTCGGCGAGTTTCATCATCGAGTCTTGAACGATATCCAGCGCAGATTCATCCTGTTTTACCGCGAAAACAGCTTGTTTAAATGCTCTACGTTCGACGGAGACTAAAAACGCCGACATTTCTTTTGCAGTAGCCAGGGCATTCCTCGCAAATCAAAAATCGTTTGATAATGGGACTCTATGGAGCCGTTTGGTGTTGTCACTGAAGCCCATGAAAGGGCTGAGGTGCGTTTTTTTATGAAGCATATACCTTCAAAAAGGAGGTAAATTTTTTTAAACCGAGAATAATCAGACAAGAGTCTAACAAGTTTCTTCGAGATCGGCATATCGTTATGCTTGACCCGGGCGCATTCAATCGGTAAGGTATGAAATAGTGCACTGCACAATTCACCGGGAGACCCCTGCAAAGCATTAAATTGCGTGAATTTGTTGCTTGCTAGAGTTTAAGAGCTTGGGATTTTCGGCTGCCGCACAACGGTGCTATCCCCCACATAGCCAACCCCATTCAGGGGAAACGATGTTGGCAGCGAACGCTGATCGCGCTGGCCCATCACCTTTTTATTTTGTTTTTAGCCTGTATCAAGTCTTTTTCTTTCTCCGCTCATGGCGAATTAATGATGAAACTCTCAGAATTACCCCAAA
>JANYDB010000038.1 GCA_025359985.1 Burkholderiales bacterium
CGGGTTCGCTCTTCGCCGGATGGTCTGGCGCCTGCACCGGCAGCAGCGTTTGCCAGCTTACCGTTAGCGCCGCTTCGTCAGTCACCGCAAAATTTAATCTGCAAACACCGATTGCCCTTTCCCGCCGCGGTGGCATTGATCTTGATGGCAGCGGGCAAAGCAGCCTGATCTTGCGCTCTGCCGGCGCCCAAATGCAGGCAGGTCGACTGGTGAATAACCAGTTTGCATTTAGCAATTTGATTGATCCGGGGCCAAGCTTTCGCCTGGTAGGCATCGCCGATTTTGCGGGCAACGGCAAATCAGATCTGGCGTTTCAAAACCCAACCCAGCTCGATAGCATTGGCCGATCTACCGTGTTTGTGTGGAAGGGGTTTCTGAAAACCAGCGAGTCCGCACTGCGGCTGGTCAAGCCGACCTGGGATGTGCAGGCGGTAGGAGATTTAGACGGCGATGGCTTCGGTGATCTAGTGTGGCGATATATTGCCGATGATCCACGGGATACAGGTGTGTCGTATGTCTGGTTTACTGACGGCAATACGGCATTGGTTTCGCGCAAGCGTGGTGGCGCGCCGTTAAACTGGACGCTGCTGGGCGCAATGGATCTAAATAATGATGGCGCTGCTGACATGATTTACATTAGTCCTAATGGACAGATCCGCGCATTGATGGCGACCGCGGCACGCTCCTGTGCCAATCTGTTGGTGGGCAATGTTCCTGCCGGCTTTACGGCTTTAAAGCTCGCCGATTTCACAGGCAACAGCCGCGGCGATATATTGTTTCGCAATGATCTGACCGGCGAAATCCAGCTGATGTCGCTCAATGCTTTTGGGCTCGCCTTGCCGCCGTCGACAGCTTCCCCCGACGACCCAAATGCGTCGTGCACCGGTAGCTCACTTCTGGTGTCGAGCTCAAGCATCAATCTTCTGCCAACTGATCCGTCATGGAAATTTTATGCATCTGGCGATTTCAACGGCGACGGGATTACCGATATTGTTTGGCGTCGAACGAGCGATAATTCGCTAGTCGTATGGCTGATGAACGCCAATGCGACGGCCCCAACGGTTATTTCAAATGCCGGTATAGCGCCCGCGGGCTACACCGTATTTCAACCCTGATCAGTAAAAATGCGGCGGCATCGCAGATGAAAATGGCCGCCTGTGAACTATGCGACGCCGACGGTGGCGAAGTGTTATTTCGCCACCCCCAATATCGGGTCGTCCGCGTCACCGGTGCTGAAGGGGATGACTATCGCGGCTTTTGTCGGGTCATCTGGAACGATCATGTAAACGAGATGACTGATCTCAACCATGACGAGCAGACAAGTTTCATGGCGGCGGTATTTCGGGTCGAACACGCACTGCGCGCAGCACTCAAGCCCGACAAGATAAATCTGGCTAGCCTCGGCAATATGACACCACATTTGCATTGGCATGTTATTCCAAGATTCCGGAATGATAAAACTTTCCCCAAGCCAATTTGGGCGCTCGCCATTTCACCGTTAGTAGAATCTGATTTGAGGCCCCATAACGGCCGCCGGAACCAATCGATAGATTTCAACGTAGACTGGGCCCATTGCGTACAGCAGGCACTATCAAACGACATGCCTTTCTGCGCTTAATTCCAACCTCACATCTTGGTACTCCCGTAAAAAGCAACAACAAGCAACGACAAGGAGTTTTATGGCGATTCAAACGTCCCCCAATTCAAAACCAGGCTCACTGTTTTTTTCTGATGCGCGTTCCTGCAAAGCATGGCTTAAATCCATTCCACTGACCAATATTGCACAAGCGCAGCAAACGATTCTGGATTCATTGCGGATTGTTAATCGCAGCGGCGACCTCGAACCGCTGGAGCGCCTTACTTGTATGGAGCTGATGCGCGATAAAGTCGCTTTTTTATTGTCCGAACAGCGCGCCCGATATTCCGGTAAAACCATTCCGCTGTCGGCAGTGGACTACGCGGCGTGGAATGTATCGCGTCATTTAATTACCGAAATGGAGGCTGGTTATCGTCGCTGCTGGACTGACGCCAATGGTGCCAACGAGGCACTCACGAATCATGCAGCCCTTATCATTCAGCGCATCATTCGCTATATCGGTCTGCAAATGTTGATGGTCGGTTTTATCTATCGCCGGTTCGATAACGCGTTATGGATGCGGCTCCACCTGCAATGGATGGAAGCGGAGGAACGCGGCCTCGCCCATGTGCAAATGAAAGATACCGTCGGCTCCCTGGATGGCTACTCCAGCGTGGCACAAGCCTATACCGCCGTGCTCCTGGGCCAATTGGCAAACGTATACGAACTCTCGCCGCGACAAATCGATTTTGTAGATGGGGTTTTAAAACGCTTTGGTCATAAAGTATCAATCCTCGCCGCGGCCGCGCCCATGGCACAAGATGCCCAGGCTATCCAAAGTATTCAAGGGGCTCAAGTGGCAATATGCGCGCTAGATTTATTGTCAAACGCAGGTGCGGCGTTTCATGAATCCATTGCGCCCGCAGCCCATGTGCGGATTCTTGATGTGAGTGATTTATCACGCTCGCTGCGGCGCCGTTTAAAAAAACTCAGCGCCGGTGAAGAGCCCGCAGCACTGGATCTGCCCGCCGACTGGAGTGCCGCTGATGCGCGCGATAATTTGCAGCGCCTGCACCAGCTATGGTGCGAAGGCAATCCGGCTCGCCCGATGTCGAGCATCCCGGCCGAACGCGAGGCGATATTGTCGTTCGGCATTACCGAGACACATTTTATTTTATCCGGCGATTTATTTGAGCAGCCTGGTGTCAAGCGCGAACTCACGCGACAGGAAGTGAATGATATTGCCATGTTCGGCAAAGTCTCCGAATCCACCATCCGCGCAAAATATGCCGACTTCAATTACGGCACCGAAACTTGGGGAATTATCGATGAAAGCCGTGGCGCTTTTCATTTGATGAGACCCGCCAACTCGCCGCGTGGTGTTGCCATTGGCAAGTTGGTCGGCATTAAAGTCGGCAAAACCGGTATTTTTTATTTGGGTGTCGTTCGTGAAATTATCGAAGAGACCGAAGGCCAGATCATGGTGACTATTTCCATGCTGCCCGGTAAACCAGAGCCCATCTCGGTACGCTCCGGCGATATGCGTGCCCGCACCAGCACATCATACGTACAAGGTTTTCGTCTGCCGCCCATGGAAGGGCTGAAGATTCAGGAATCCCTGATCGTGCCGCCCAGCCTGGTGCAAAAAGGGCGCGGCATTGATATTTTTCATCAAGGCCACGGCAGCCCCAAGCAAGTCACGCTGGTAGACTATGTCGAACGTGGCGTGGATTTTGACCGGGTGACCATTGCGTAAATTAGCGGGTGACCGACGGTTGAATGCTGATTTATGGTTGTGACCCATCATCGCGTTTGTCAAACTGCAGGCCGCCTCACATCTACTTACTATTATTCCAGCACGCATTTTTTAGAACAACCCGGTAGCCATCAAAGTCTTTAAAGGTGCGGCCTTGAATATCCCAATACGGATTAAACGATGTCACCTGCTGAAACCCTGCGGCCAGCATGTTGGCGCAGCTTTTTTGCCATTCGCTTGCGTCTAAAATATAAAAAACGATCACATCTTCGGGCGTTGAGGCGGGCGTCACCGGATGCGTCCGGCAACGGGTAAACTCGAAGTGATAGTGACCATTGTTGCCATCGCCTGTACCTAACATTACGCCGTCAAAGCCTGCGTGGTCGTTAAAGCGACCCAACACACGAAGGCCCAGCCCCGCGCAATACATCAATTGCGCCCGTGGCAGATCGCTGACGGGACGGGCAATGCGAAGCTGGTGTTGCATGAAATTTATTCGTGTCGGCTGATTAAAATGAAGGGCGCTGCTCAAGTAAATCCATCAACATACCGGCCACATTAAAACCGGTCTGCTCAAAAATTTCTACCATGCAGGTAGGAGAGGTGACGTTCACTTCGGTTAAGTAATCGCCGATGATATCGAGGCCCACGATAACAAGCCCATCTGCTTTTAATGACGGGCCCAACGCTTCGGCGATTTCATGATCACGTTGTGTGAGCGGCTGTGCAACCCCTTTGCCGCCGGCGGCAAGATTGCCGCGAGTCTCACCCGCCTTCGGAATGCGTGCCAATGAAAACGGTGCAGGCTTACCGTCAATCAGCAGAACACGTTTGTCACCTTTTGAGATCGCTGGAATATAGCGCTGTACCATCACAGCACTTACGCCTTCAATGGTTTGCACTTCGACAATGGCATTGCGATTCACATCGTCAGCGCGCACACGAAAAATTGAGGTGCCGCCCATGCCATCGAGTTTTTTAATAATCACATCCTGATGCTCATCCACAAACGCCTGGACGCTCTGCATATCCGGCGTGACCAGAGTAGGTGAGGTGAATTGCGGAAATTTCGCAATGGCTAATTTTTCGTTGTAGTCGCGAAGTGCAGAACCGCGATTGATGATGCAAGCACCCTGCGACTCGGCCATGCTGAGCAACAGCGTTGTGTGTAAATACGCTTGATCGACTGGGGGATCTTTGCGCATCAGCACGGCATCAAAATCAGTCAACGCCATTTGAGCTTGATGCTTGATGCTGTACCAGGCGTGATTGTCGGCGGACAATAAAAGGCTGCAAACCCTCGCCGATACTAGACTTTGGCGCATTTCAAGATGCTTTATTTCAAACGCAAACACCTCATGTCCACGCTGTGCCGCTTCGCGCATCATGAACACAGACGAATCTTTATACGCTTTAAGCCCCGCCAAAGGGTCAACGATGAAGGCGATTTTCATGGGAAATTTTTATTCGGTTTCAGTCATCAATCGGCCGCTGCGCGCGCTTCCGGCGGCAGCACGATAGCGTCCACATCAATCATCTCGGACAATTTTTCCAGCTCTTTAGCCGCTGCCAGCATCGCCAGGCGAGCGACTACCCCATACGTATAGAAACGGTTAGGGGGTGCGTCGGGCGCGCCTGCACAGTCGGGGGTATGGCAGTCGGTTTCAAACGCCAGCGGTACAAAACTCATGCCGCGCGAGTTGAGATTTTCATCAATGCCGCGATCCGTATTGACACGGTAGAAACCACCCACGACAAATTGATCCATCATGTAAATCACCGGCTCGGCGACATTGCCATTGACGTTTTCAAACGTATAGACACCTTCCTGAATAATGACTTCGCTGACTTCCAGACCTTCTTTTACCACGGCCATTTTATTGCGCTCTTTGCGGTTCAGTCCGCGCACATCATCCGCGGATCGCGCCGTCAAAACCCCCATGCCATAAGTGCCTGCATCTGCCTTGACGATGACAAATGGTTTTTCTTTAATGCCATATTCCTGATACTTGATGCGCATTTCGTTGAGCACCGCCTCCACATTGGCGGCCAGACATTCTTCACCTTCCTGCGCGCTAAAATTCACTTTGCCACACTGGCTGAAGATAGGGTTAATGAACCACGGATCGATGCCGATAATTTTTGCAAAGTCCTCAGCCACGCGGTCGTAGGCATGGAAGTGCAGGGTTTTGCGACGGGTCGTCCAACCCGCATAAAGCGGGGGCACCACCTGCTGCTCCAGCCCTCGAAGCAAGGCAGGCACGCCTGCCGATAAATCGTTGTTCAATAAAATCGCACAAGGATCAAAGCCGGTTAGCATGAGGCGATTGCCGTTACGAATAATCGGCTCCAGCACCAGTTTTTCACCGTTCGGTAAATCCAGCGTCGTGGGCTCGGTTATTTCGGGCAGCAGTGAACCCACTCGTACTTCCATACCGGCGCTCACCAGAATTTTTTGAATCGCCGCCACATTGGTTAAATAAAACAGATTGCGGGTGTGATTTTCAGGTGTCAGCAGAATGCGCTGTTTGTCCGGGCAAATTTTTTGCACGGCCGACATCGCGGCATGGACGCACAATGGCAAAAAATCTGGATTCAGATTATTAAAACCACCAGGAAATAAATTCGTGTCGACCGGTGCGAGCTTGAATCCGGAATTACGTAAATCAACCGAAGTATAAAACGGCAATGTATTTTCCAGCCACTGGTTACGAAACCAGCGTTCTATTTCGGGCATTGCGCCCAGTATTTTCTTTTCCAAATCAAGCAACGGGCCAGTAAGTGAGGTGGTGAGATGTGGAACCATAATATGTAAGTCGCAGTATTCAAGCATTACCGTCAATGCTGTGCCGCGCGCTGCCCCTTCTGTTTAATTATTTAAAACGAAACTCCATAGCTTCGGGCGAATTCATCAATTACAAGTGTTGTCGATTCGATGTTTGATGCGCTTATCAAAGCGTTGTCGCTGCATATGAATGTGTGCACCCTCGCACCTTGACGCGGGAAAATGAGTTTACTCCGATTCATGTTTTTCCTTGATGAAAAACCCGCGACCATGCGACTTGTTCGTCCATATTCAACGCATCCTCAATTAGCTTCAGGATAGGGGAGGCAAATGTTAAAATCGCGGACATTCTACTGAGGCCACCTGTGTTAATTACCACCAATATCACTATGCAGTTTGGGGCTAAGCCCTTGTTTGAGAACGTTTCTGTCAAATTTGGTGGCGGCAATCGTTATGGTTTGATCGGCGCTAACGGCTGCGGCAAATCAACTTTTATGAAGATTTTAGGCGGTGATTTAGAGCCCAGCAGCGGCGAAGTCGCCAAAGAACGCCACGAGCGTTTGGGTAAATTACGTCAAGATCAATTCGCGTTTGAAGATACCCGCGTGCTGGATGTGGTGATGATGGGCCATACCGAGCTGTGGGCTGCGATTCACGAGCGCGATGCGATCTACGCCAATCTTGACGCAACCGAAGATGATTATATGAAGGCAGCTGACCTCGAAGCAAAGGTCGCTGAATATGACGGCTACTCGGCAGAGGCGCGTGCTGGAGAATTATTACTGGGTTCTGGCATTGCGCTGGAAAGCCATGAAGGCCCGATGAGCGCGATCGCGCCAGGCTTGAAATTACGTGTATTGCTGGCGCAGGCACTATTCTCGGATCCGGAAATTTTGCTGCTGGACGAACCAACCAATAATCTGGATATCAACACGATTCGCTGGCTGGAAGATATTTTAAATGCGCGGCAATCAACGATGATTATCATCTCGCATGATCGGCATTTTTTAAACTCTGTCTGCACCCACATGGCCGATGTGGATTACGGCAATATCACTATTTACCCCGGCAATTATGACGACTACATGCTGGCCTCCACGCAGGCGCGTGAGAAGCTGGTCTCGTCAAACGCGAAAGCCAAAGAGCGCATCACCGATTTACAGGATTTTGTGCGTCGCTTCTCGGCCAATAAATCCAAAGCCCGTCAGGCCACCTCACGCGTAAAGCAGATCGAGAAAATCAAGGCGGAAGCGGTTGAAGTTAAACCATCCTCACGTCAATACCCGTTCATTCGATTTGAATTTGACGAGAAAGAAAAATTACATCGCTTGGCCGTTGAGGCTGAGAAACTCAGCAAGCAATTTGACCATGCCGATAAACCGCTTTTTTCCAACCTGAATTTAATGGTCGAAGCGGGCGAAAAAATCGCCATTATCGGGCCGAACGGCATCGGTAAAACCACATTACTGCGATTATTGGCGGGAGATTTGAAGGCCAGTTTCGGCCACATCAAATGGGCCGAGAAAGCCAAGCTAGGCTACTTTGCGCAAGACCACGCCGCCGAGTTTGCAGCTGACGTGAATTTATTTGACTGGATGAATCAGTGGCGCACTCAGGCCGAGGATGAGCAAGCGATTCGCGGCACGCTGGGTCGGCTGCTGTTTTCGAGTGATGACATCAAGAAAAGCTGCACCGTGATTTCAGGTGGCGAAGAAGGCCGCATGCTGTTTGGCAAACTTATTCTCACCCGGCCCAATGTATTGCTGATGGACGAACCCACCAACCATATGGATATGGAATCGATCGAGTCGCTCAACACTGCGCTGGAAAAATTTAAGGGCACGCTGATTTTTGTCTCGCATGATCGTGAGTTTGTATCATCGCTTGCCACCCGCATTATTGAAATCACTGCTGACGGCGTGCGTGATTATCACGGCAGCTACGAGGATTATTTGCTCAGCTTGGGTGTGGCCACATAACCTTTTTATTGCGCCTGATTTGCATTGGTCTGCTGTGCACTACAGATTAGCAATGTAGCCGTTTACGCACAAAATCGACATGCAACTTGAGGTCGTAGAGTTCGCGTGCAAACGCCAGTGGCACGTGAATTTTATCGGCGTGCATTTCAATTTCTGACAGTTTGGCAAGGATAACGACGGCAGCTTCGGGGGAAGGCTGTTTACGGAGAACCTCATTATCAAGACGCTGCACTGCGGCATACCAGCGATAAATGCGCGCGCGCATACGCCAGTTATAAACCACCGGCACAATCCTCACGGCAGGAATGCCAATCGCCAGCAGCGGCAGCAATAAAATCAGCGCACGCTCAATCCATACCGCAAACCAAAACGGCAAATGCCGCTGTAAAAATGGCGTGCCCGATACAAAATATCGTTCGGCATCTGCGTCCACCGGCAGGTCCGTGCCGTGCATCGTCGGGAATTCACCCGCTTTATTGAACCAGCCGCTGCCGCCATGAATTTCTTTGGCTGCTTCAGCCAGCACGCGAATCAGCGCCGGATGCAAATCATTACGAACCATTAGCTGCGACATAGCCGCAATGAGCGGCACATCATGCGACGGCGCGTTGCGCGCTAAATCAATTATGCCGGGGCTCATGGTCACCGTGCTGAGGTTAGGAAAGCGCCTGCTCAATGCGGCCGATTGCGGAAATTCAAGCAGCAAAATGCCGGGTTCGCGCAGCAACGTTTGCACCACGGTCGACTCCTCACCGGTGACGATGACCATCGCGTCAACTTCGTCTTCGTCGTTATCTTTCTCCGTCCCTTTCCTTGTACCTTTACCTTTAAGCAACGCTTCTGCGCCTTCGCGGCCGGTAATATCCAGATGCGGCTGCGCTTCCAGATCGACCCCGTAAGCCGCGAATACATCCAGCGCTAAATGGCGCGTACCACTGCCGCGTGGGCCAATGGCGATTTTTTTGCCCGCCAATTCGCTAGCTTGCATCAATGGCTTCGTTGCACGATAAAACACCCACATCGGCTCGGGATAAATACCGGCAATGGTTGACAGCCACTGCGCATCGTCCGCGGTCGCACTGCCGGTTTGTACAAAGGCCGCCGCAATACCGGCGTCATCATCGAGCAGCTTGACCCTGTTCTCCAGCGAGCCGGAGGTGTTCCTCAGCTCAACATGAATCCCGCGCTTGGCGAGCGCCACACGGTAGCGTTCACCCGCACGATGAGCCGCACCACCAGCGGGCCCGGTTGCCATCACAATTGATTTGGGCGGCGTGGGTTGCCAGTAGTGGATCACCACAGCAATAACGGCCAGCACGCCCAGCAACCAGGGGCCTAACAGCCATAGCCATTCCAGCAACATCGAACGAAACAACGACCCACGCCATTTCATTGCCACATTTATCCTCTATTGTTTGTCAGGTGGTCCGCTGCGTTTGTTAATTACAGCATCCACGTCAATGTGGTGCGAAAATGCGGTACTTTCAGTTTATTTATTTCATTAAATTTCCCCATTAAGTCTACATCATGCACCTTCATATTCTCGGTATTTGCGGCACCTTCATGGGTGGGCTCGCGGTATTGGCAAGGCAGGCAGGCCACACGGTGACGGGCTGCGATGCTAATGTTTATCCACCCATGTCCACCCAGTTGGCCGCACTGGGCATGGGCCTGCATGAAGGCTTTGATGCAGAACAGCTGGATATTTTCAAAGCCGATTTATACATTGTTGGCAATGCGATGACGCGCGGCAAACCGGTGATTGAGGAAATATTGAATCGCGGCTTGCCGTACATTTCAGGCCCGCAATGGCTGGGGGAAAATTTACTTCGTGATAAATGGGTGCTGGCCGTCACCGGCACGCACGGCAAAACAACGGCCACCTCCATGCTGGCGTGGATCCTCGACTACGCGGGCTTGGGGCCTGGATTTTTAATTGGTGGAGTGCCTAAAAATTTTTCTGTTTTGGCGCGATCATGTCAGGGTGATTCACCTTTTTTTGTGATCGAGGCAGATGAATATGACACCGCATTTTTCGACAAGCGCTCGAAGTTTGTGCACTATCGGCCACGCACCGCGGTATTAAATAATCTGGAATTCGATCACGCTGATATTTTTCCCGCCATAGAAGCAATCGAAACCCAGTTTCATCATTTGGTGCGAACCATTCCAGCGCATGGTTTGATTGTCAGCAATGGCGGTGATGCCCATCTGGATAAAGCGCTCGCTAGAGGTTGCTGGACGCCGGTTGAAAAATTCGGTCCCGGACATGAGTGGGATTTCAAACGCGGCGTTGCTGAAGGGCAGTTCGAGGTATGGCTCAATGGCGTCTCCAAAGGCGCAATTGCCTGGGATTTAATCGGCACCCATAACATCATGAATGCGCTCGCCGCCCTAGCCGCCGCACGGCACGCTGGGGTGCCCAGCAAACTGGGGATTGAGGCACTCAATTTGTTCGACGGCGTGGCTCGCAGAATGGAAGTGCGCGGGGTGATTGATGGCATTACCGTCTATGACGATTTCGCCCATCACCCTACCGCGATTCAAACCACGGTGAGCGGCCTGCGTAAAAAAATACTTACTGGCCGGGGTCGCATCATTGCGGTGCTGGAGCCACGTTCCAACACCATGAAACTGGGCATTATGAATCAGGCACTGCCTACTGCGCTGGCGAATGCCGATCATGTGCTGGTTTATGCGCACAATTTAGGATGGGATGTGGCTAGGACGTTTGAATCAATAAACAGCAAAACCGGTATCTTCAGCGATCTTGATGCGATGGTAAAAAGCATTGCCGACATCGCGCGGCCCCATGATCATATTCTGATCATGAGCAACGGCGGGTTTGGCGGCGTGCATGGAAAAATTTTGCGCGCGCTAGCGATGAAATCGATGCACGTGGCCGCGTAAGAATCGGTTTCAAAGCGTCTGCCGCTCGTTTTCTGAAATAAATACCTGCCTCAAACTCAAGCACTGGTGGGGCGTTTGGAGCATTTTTCCTCGGTGATGAGCTATGTGCCCAACCTGTTTAATCTGAACGCTAGCCAATCGCCTCATCAAGATGCCGCACCAGCAGATCGATTTCTTCAGCCGTGTTGTAGTGCGCAATCGACACCCGTACCACCCCGCCGTGTGCGGCCAGATCCAGCGCTGAAATTAAGCGTTTGGCGTAAAAATCACCAAAACGAATACCGATGTTAAAGCCATCCATGTGGCGAACCACGGCTTCTGATAATCGGTCGGCGACCACAAAGCTGATCGTAGGCATACGCTGATTTTTGCCGAGTTGGCTCAAGCCAATAATTTTCACCGTTGACTTGCTGCGCAAATACGCTAGCAGCTTTTCGGCAAGTCGGTCTTCATGCTGCGAAAAAGCATTAAATGCAAGCTGCATGCGCTGGCGATTGCTGACGGCGGGTGAGGCTCCCAGCATAGTGCCGACATGCGCAAGATATTCACTGATGCCGATACAGCCATACGATAACTCAAAATTCACATTGCCCGGCTGTAGCTTGTAAGGCAGTATTTCTGCGCCGATAAAATGATGATTCAGCGTAGGCAGCGACAGCAAAAAATCACGCTTACCCCACAACACTGCATGGTGCGGGCCGAACACTTTATAAAAACTGAACACATAAACATCCGCGCCACTATCCTGCACATCGACCAAGCGATGCGGTGCGTAAGCAACCCCGTCCACACACAACCTGGCACCCACCGCATGCGCGCGCTTTGCTACATCACAAACAGGATTGATCGTGCCAAGCACGTTTGAAGCATGCGTCATCGCAATCCATTTGGTGCGGGTGGTCAAAAGCGCATCCAGATCCGCGAGTTCAAGCTGCAGGCTATCGCGATGCACCTCCCAAACCTTGATCAACGCACCGGCTTTAGCCAAGCGCAGCCATCCACCGATATTGGCTTCATGGTCACTGTTGGTAACGATGATTTCATCGCCTGCCTGAATACTCGGCAAAATTGCTGCGGTCAGTAAAAACATCAAGCCCGTGGTCGAGCCCCCCATCACCACCTCTTCATCATGTTGAGCATTGATCAGCTCGGCCACCGAGCGCCGCGCCATCAAAACCTTTTCGGATGCGGCCTGCGATTCGGCATAACTGGCTCCGAGTTGTACGCTGGTCGTCAATAAATAATCATGAATGCGATCCGCTACCCGACGCAATACCTGCGAGCCGCCTGCGTTGTCGAGATACACGGTGCGGGTATGAAGCGCCGGAAATTCTGCGCGGATCATGTCCAGATTTAAATTGTTCATCTAAAACCCTTCAATTGAACCATCACTGCGTTTATCAAATCCACCGGTTAAATTGCCATCTCTGGCGCGAATCAGTACACCGGCGTGGCCCACGCTTTCATCCCAGCCGCTCAGCCATTCAACATCGTGCCCGCGTTCGGTCAGATCATTGAATACAGCCTCGTCAAAGCGACGTTCGATTTTGAGCGAATCTGCATGGCGTGCATCTGGGGGTGTGCCCCAGGTGCGGCCCAGCAACCAGCGTGGCGCATCAATCGCGGCCTGCGGACTCATGCCAAATTCTGCAACGCGCGTGAAGACAGCGCATTGGGTTTGCGGCTGGCCATCACCGCCCATCGTACCGTAGGGCATGACGCGGCCATCGGTGAACAGCATCATCGCCGGGTTCAAAGTATGAAACGGTTTTTTGCCCGGCTTCAGAGCGAGTAATGCACGAGGATTTAATGAAAAACTTGCGCCACGATTTTGCCAGTTGATGCCACTCTCGGCGAGCACTATGCCGGCACCGAACTCGTGATAAATTGATTGAATGAAAGACACACTGCGGCCTTCACGATCAATCGTACCCATCCATACGGTGTCACCAGGATTCAGATTTTTACCCCACGCCGCCGCTTTTTCCAGGCTTATTTTTGCAGCCATCGCCGCGACAATATCGTCATCCAGCAATGATTGCGCATGCACGGTCATATAGGCAGGATCGGTGACATATTTATCGCGAATCGCGAAGGCTTGTTTGGTGGCCTCCACACATATGTGCACATAGTCAGCGCCGGTGGGATCAAGCCCATTTAATCCCAGCCGGTCGAGGATAGCCAGAATAAGTAGCGAGACCACACCTTGCGTTGGCGGCGTCATGTTGTAGAGCGTGCCGAGATTATGTTTACGCTCCAGCGGCTCACGGTACAGCGCTTCGTGCTTGCGTAAATCATCAAATGCAACCGGGCTGCCAACCTTACCGAGATCGCGCGCCATGCTGTCGGCGAGTTCACCTTTATAGAAATCAGCGAGTCCTTTTCGGGCCAGATGATCGAGCGTCGTGGCCAGACGTGGCATTTTAAAATTCGTCTCGGCCTTGGGTGCCTCATGATTCTTCAGAAATGTTTCAGCAAAGCCGGGCTGAGATTTTAATTCGGACATCTTGCGCAAGGTGCTGGCGTGTTGGCTTTGGGTGACTTTAATGCCGTCACGGGCGTGACGAATCGCGTCTTCAAGTATGGCCGTGAGAGGCAATCGGCCACCCCATGATTTCGCAATTGTTTGCGCAGCTTCCCAGCCGGAGACCGTGCCTGCCACGGTGTTGGCCGCATGCGGGCCGCGATGGGGGATGGCCTCGTACCCTGCCGCCTTGTACCAATCTATATTGGCGCTGGCAGCAGCAGCTCCGCATGCATCAATCGCAATCGGTGGCTTGCCCGGTTCGTGAATTAACCAAAATCCGTCCCCGCCAATGGCATTCATATGCGGATATACCACGGCAATCGTGGCCGCTGCGCCCACCATGGCTTCAATCGCGTTACCACCCTCGCGCATAATATGCACGGCTGTTTTAGCCGCTTCGTGATGAGGTGCTACGGCAATACCGTTTTTATACGATCCGTTCATGAGCATTCATTCAAATTTATTTTTGGGACAAAAGACCGCTTCCTGCGCATGCCGGTAATTATGCCCCACCCTCACAGGTATAATTCGTCTCGATTTACAGAAACACTTTACCGATGAGCGTACCCGTTAACGCCACGTTTATGACTTGATCGGGTTCTGCATCTTTATCTTCTACCCACTATCGCGATGAATGTTTTTTACGAAGAAGACGGCAGTTTTAAAGTCGGCCATGTCATGTCTGATATTGGTACGTCGCTGCAGATTGAATCTGTGTCCGGCAAGCGCAGCAAAATCAAATCGAATCAGGTGATTCTGCGGTTTGAATCGACACTTGGTGATTTTATGGCGGCTGCTGACGCACACAGCGCGGATATTGATGCTGATTTTTTATGGCAAGTCTGCGGGCCTGCCGAGTTCGGCTGCGAAGATTTGGCGCGGGACTATTTTGGTCACGCGCTGAA
Source organism: Burkholderiales bacterium (assembly GCA_025359985.1). GTDB lineage: Bacteria > Pseudomonadota > Gammaproteobacteria > Burkholderiales > Usitatibacteraceae > UKL13-2. The sequence continues at coordinate 14,439 of JANYDB010000038.1, forward strand.
CGCGGTTGAATCGGCCGGCGTGGCCCTAAAACTTCACGCCTCACCCATGTATTTTTATAAGCGTGGCAAGGGCCGCTATCAGCGAGCGCCGGAAGAAAACCTGAAGGCCGCGCTTGCCTCGATTGAGCGTAAAAAACGTGAAGCAGCGCAAATGGCCGGCTGGGTTGCGCAACTAAAGTCCGGGATGATGCCGGATGAAATGCGGCCCCATTTATCAATGCTGCTGTACAAACCAGACCGCAATACGCTGCTGGTTAAAGCATGCGAAGCAGCCGTTGCTGAAACACAAATTGCTTTGCCAAAATTATTTTTAGCCGCAGGCGCCTGGCCCGAGCCCGCTTCAGCGCCGTACGATTATCATCTCGGCCAGTTTTTAGCGGATTATTTTCCGCGTGGTGTGGCTTATTCCGGTACCGTTGATGCCGCAATACCAACCGGTCTGCCGCTGGCCAATGTGAGCGCGTACAGCATTGATGATGCCACCACGACTGAAATCGATGATGCGTTTTCAGTTACCTCATTAGCCGACGGCGCGGTAGAAATTGGCATTCATATCGCGGCCCCCGCTTTGTTTTTCGGGTGTGATAGCGAATTGGATAAGCTGGCCGCCAATCGCCTGTCCACAGTGTATTTCCCCGGCAATAAAATCACCATGCTGCCGCCTGCCGCGATTGAGCTTGCAACGCTGGCGGAAGGTAACACCTGTCCTGCGCTGTCTTTTTATGCGACCTTCGCGCTTCCCGCCGCTGCTGAAACCTATGAACTCATCAGCACCCGTTCGGCGATTGAACAGGTGCCGATTATCCGCAACCTGCGCATCAGCACCGTGGAAAATTATTTTAACGAAGCGGCGATTGAAGCGGGCAAAGCGGACGGCGAATATGGGAATGAGCTACTTTTATTGCACCGCCTTGCCAAGGCACTGGGCAAACGCCGCGGCAAAAGTGAGAACGAACAAGACCGGCTGGACTTCAACTTTGAAATCAACCAGGGCCGCGTCAGTATCATTCTCCGAAAACGCGGCAGTCCGGTGGATACGGTGGTCTCAGAATTCATGATTCTGGCGAATAGCGAATGGGGCAAACTCCTCGCCGATAGTGGAGTTGCAGGCATTTACCGTGCTCAGCAACATCAAAAAACCCGCATGACAACTGAGGCTGCACCACACGAAGGCCTGGGTGTTGCCCAATACGCCTGGTCATCCAGCCCGCTGCGTCGCTATGTGGATTTAGTGAATCAGCGCCAGCTCATTGCGCTGCTCAAAAACGAGACGCCGCCGTTTGCCAAGCGCTCACCCGAGCTCAATGAAATCACTCGCAAGTTTGATGTCACCTACGATGCCTATGCCGATATTCAGCGCAATCTCGAACGCTACTGGTGTCTGCGCTACCTTGAGCAGGAAGGCATTGCTGAATTTGATGCGCATATCATTCGCGATGAATTGGTACGCGCCAGCACCCTGCCGCTGATTGTAAAGCTCGACAAAAGTCCGGCCTTGGCGGGCAAAACCGCTGTGCGCGTGGTGGTAGGTGAGCTTGATTATTGGACAATTGCGGGTGCGTTTTCACTGGCTGGATCGGCTAGCTTCACAACTGACGTAGGTGCTGATGCAGCCATCGATTCAGCACCTACATCAGCTACCTATTCAGCTACCAGTACAGAGTCTGCGGCACTTCCACCCACCGCCGAAATTATCACTTGATGACCATGACATCTGCATGGATTGCCCGTAAAATCCGGTGATGGTTTATTTATTTATTGTGATCCCGTGCTACCGACGCTGATTCATAAACAGCGGCAAGTTTCCGCCGCCATCAACTCGCGATTAAACGCTATTGCGGGCGTCGTACCGCCGCCAGTTTTTTTATCCATTGAGAAAGCGCTGGCGCTTTCCGTCGCGCTGCAAAGCGCAATCTGCATCTCGGTTGCGCTGCATCTGGTGGTGGTGATCGGCGTTGGCGTGGCCGGTATTGATGAACGATCCTTCACGCCACCGCACAACGTGCTGGATGTGGTGCTGGTCAACGCCAAATCGAAAACGCGTCCGCTCAAAGCAGACGCGCTCGCCCAGGCCAATCTTGATGGTGGCGGCAATACCGATGAGGAACGTCGCGCCAAAACGCCGTTGCCCGCTATTGATCAGGCGGCCGCTAAGAATGAGGCCGAAGCGCAGCAGGACCGCGTCAAAAAGCTTGAGCAGGAGATGAAAACCCTCATGACGCAGGCCAAGTCGGCCGCTAAAGTCATGCAGGGCGAAGCCTTGCAACAACCGTCCGGCACGCCTGATCCGGTTGCGGTGGCAGACCTAATGCAAAAATCGATAGAAATCGAACGCTTGGAGGCGCAGATTTCGCGTGAGCATTCCATCTATCAGCAGCGGCCCAAACGCACCTTTATTGGTGCCCGAACTTCCGAGTACCGGTTTGCGCAGTATGTTGACGGCTGGCGCCAAAAAATTGAGCGCGTGGGCAATCTTAATTATCCCGAGAAAGCCAAGAGTCGAAAAATCTATGGCGCTCTGCAATTAACCGTCGCGATCAAAGCGGATGGTGAGGTTGAAGATATTCAGATCAATAAATCGTCCGGCTCCAAAATTCTGGATGAAGCGGCCAAGCGTATTGTGCGACTGTCCGCGCCATTTGATCGCTTCCCGGATAACGTCAAACGTGATACGGACATCCTGCACATCACGCGCACCTGGATGTTTACACGGGGCGACACTCTCTCGGCAGAATAGTCAGCCTGGTCGTTGAGAAATATCTGTTAATGCCGCATTCTCTGCATTTCATCGCATCCACAGAGTAAATTTTTTTTGCTTCGCTACACTGCGCGTTCTGGCTGTTGTTTTGCTTGATGGCCTATTTTTATAATTGATAACAATATCTTTTGGAGCTTGCATGAAAATTTTTAGTATCGGCATTATTGTTTGCGCAATAAGTGGGGTAGGTGCTACAACAGGATTGATCATGGCGTCACCTGCGCATTCAGCAACCGCAACAGCAACCAAAATCGAACCCGCCAAAATAATTCCGCTGCGGGATTTTTTCAAAAACCCGCAAGAGTCCGCACATAAAATATCGCCGGACGGCAAATACCTTTCCTATCTAGCGCCCCATGAGCGCCGTATGAATGTATTTGTAAAGTCGATTGGCGGCAAGGATCCGGCGATTCGCGTCACGGGCGAAACCGCGCGTGATATTGCTGGCTATTCCTGGAAAGGCAACCGGATTCTGTATGTGAAAGATTTTGGCGGCGATGAAAATTTCCATGTGGTGTCGGTCAATCTCAAAGGTGATGACCTCAAAGATTTAACCCCCGGCGAGAAAGTCCGCGCCAGCGTCGTCGATGGCCTGATTGATAATGACCAATATGTGATCCTCTCGCATAACCGGCGCGACGCCAAAGTGTTTGATGTATTCCGCACCCATGTCATCACCGGCGAAGAAAAGCTGATCGCGCAAAATCCCGGCAATATCACCAGTTGGCTCACCGACCATGATGGCAAGCTGCGCGTTGCGGGCACCAGCGATGGCGTGAATACCACCTTACTGTTCCGCGAAAAGGAAGAAGATGAATTCAAGCCGATCCTCACCACGAATTTTAAAGAGGCGGTCAACCCCTTACTCTTCACTTTTGACAATAAAAAACTTTATGTTGCAAGTAACCGTGGACGCGATAAATCAGGCATTTTTGTTTTCAATCCGACCACCGCAAAAGAAGAGAAGCTGATTTTTGATCGGCCCGATGTAGATGTGGACGAGTTGGATTTCTCGCATAAGCGCAAAGTGCTGACCCTTGCCTCATTTGTGACCTGGAAGGGCGAACGCAAATTCCTCGATAAAGAAACAGAATCCATGTTCAAGCTGGTGCAAGCCAAGCTGCCAGGCTACGAAGTCGCTTTCACATCCAGCAACAAAGCCGAAGATAAATTTATTGTCGCCTCGTACAGCGACAAGACGCGCGGCAAGCGCTATGTGTTCGACCAGGCTACCGGCAAGCTCGAATTCATCGCAGATATTTCGCCGTGGATACCCGAATCCGAACTGGCCGACATGAAGCCGATTAAATATACATCGCGCGACGGACTCACGATCAACGGTTATCTGACATTGCCCAAAGGAGTTGCCGCCAGGAATCTGCCGGTCGTTATCAACCCGCACGGTGGCCCATGGGCGCGTGATAGATGGGATTACAACTCGGAGGTACAGTTCCTCGCCAATCGCGGTTATGCGGTTTTGCAGATGAACTTCCGTGGCTCCACCGGATATGGCCGCAAGTTTTGGGAATCATCGTTCAAGCAATGGGGCAAAACAATGCAGGACGACATCACCGATGGCGTGCAGTGGCTAATCAAAGAAGGCATCGCTGATCCAAAAAAGATCGCCATCTACGGTGGCAGCTATGGCGGCTATGCGACGCTGGCCGGGCTCACCTTTACGCCTGATCTGTATGCCGCTGGCGTGAGCTACGTTGGCCCGTCCAGTCTTTTCACGCTGATGGAGTCACTACCGCCATATTGGGAAAGCTATCGCGCCATGTTCTATGAAATGGCTGGCAATCCGACCACCGAAGCCGATCTGGTTCGCGCCGCATCACCGCTCTACAGCGTGGATCAAATCAAAGCCCCACTGTTCATCGCGCAAGGCGCCAAAGACCCTCGCGTAAAACAAGCCGAATCAGATCAAATGGTAGCGGCGCTCAAAAAACGCGGCGTGAATGTGGAATATATGGTCAAGGAGAATGAAGGCCACGGCTTTCGCAATGAAGAAAATAAATTTGATTTTTATGAGGCGATGGAGAAATTTTTGGGCCGTTATTTGAAACCGTAACTGTTGTCTAGTCCTGTTGGCAACAACTGACCCAGCGCGATTTTCAATTTGATTGAGCGCTGGGTTTTTTATTTTATGTTCCGTCCAGCCCGTAATAAAATAAAGGCGCTATTCGGCATGCAAGCTAAGCCAGCATATCCGGCCATACCGCTGCATGACTCCCAGGCGGCATTGAGGGCCGCGTCCAAACGGCGGGCGTAAGCGCAAGCTGTGCACTGTGGCGAATAGCGGTGAGCTTGCCAAATCCTGATGGAGATGTTTCAAGAAACGGCTCGGCATCAGGTGCGACAACATTAAATCCGTTTTGAATACGCCCCAGGCTTCGCAGCCAATGAGCGGTTTGCGCGAGCGACACTTTTACATGCCAGCTTCCGCCTTCTTGCTGTTGCCTCACCAATGCGGCCGATATACCGCATGCAAGCAAATACCCCGTAGCGTGATCCAGGATTTGCATCGGTAGCGGTTTGGGTTTACTGCCTGCGTCTTCATCGCCACACTCGCCACACTCGCCACACTCGTCACGATACGCCTTGCCTTCAGCATCGTTAAAGCCCATAGCTGTTTGAACGAGGGAATCAAAACCACGTCGTGTGGCCCACGGGCCAGACGCGCCATACGCAGACAATGATGCATACACAATACCCGGGCGACACGCGGCCACTTCACGCGGGCCAAATCCCAATACCGCCAATCCTTGAGGCCGGTAACCCTGGATAAAAACATTCGCCCCAGCCAACAACTGGTTCAGCGTTTCACGGCCGGTTGCGATACGCAAATCAGCATGTACTGATAATTTGCCGCGACTAGTCTCGGCAATAGAACCAATATTGGGCAGATGCGGCGAATTAATCAGCATCACATCCGCACCGTAAGCCGCCAAGGTTCGACCTGCAACAGGCCCGGCCAAAATGCGCGTGAGATCCAACACACGAACGCCATGCAAAGGACGCTGACCTTTACAGGATGTCAAGCTCTGTGGAGGCACATCGCGGGCGCTGCCTATCGGCTTGATCGTGAACAGCGGTTGAGCTGCAATCGCCATGCCCTGCAGGGTTGCGTCCCATTCATCAAAAGATCGCAGCGCGGTCGCCACCAGACCCGCTTCAGCCGCTGCGGTCTCAAACTCAAACGCTGATCGCATACGCATTTCACGCTCCACATCGCCACGTTCGGCGGTTGCCGGATCAAGCCCCGCAAGCGCAACGCTCCATTGCGATGATGCTCAAAATTCGCATGAATGCGCGCCCAACCATCGCGGCAGCGATACAGGCCTGATAATTTATCCCAGAGCTCGGGCACTTCTTCGTTCAGACTAAACCAGCCGACACATTGCAATGCCGCATGCTGCATATTGACGCACACTTTTTGTCTCGGCAAACCGCGCAAGTAGCCCAATTCACAAGCGGCTAAAGCGGCAGCCGCAATCGTTGTTTGTGCCGCGGCACCCACTGCAAAAGAGGACGGTAATACGGGATCAGCGCCCGTCAATAGGGCGTATTGAAGCGCCTCTGGCGGCAAGCCTAATAATTGCCACAGACGCTGCAGAATGTTTTTCGAATCCATTCATAAATTGTAGCGCTATCCCTGATGGGATAAAAAACGCACCGATATTTTCGCGCGATGGGAAAACAATATCCACTTTGCGCACCCACTTCATTAAGGCGCGCATATCGTCTATAAAAAAATTTAAACCCTAGAACTGAAGCGGCTTTTCGGTCATTTTTGGCTCAAAACGCCCGTCTGCTGGACACTTTATCTGCGCCGCACATGTTGGATGGTTAAGAAAATTTGTTGGCGCGTTTAAGTTCAGGCACAATTTGGTGTCTCAAATCGGCCTTGATAATTTGATCAACCACACCTCTCATTTTGGTTAACCACTAACATTAGTGGTTGATAAATGCGGGCTTTTGAGCGATGCCGACTAGATTTAATAGGGGTTCAAAAAATGCGAAAAAAATTTAGCCCACGATTACTTTGTATATTCATGCTTGCAATATTGGTTCTTTCTGCCTGCGCAAGTGTGCCGACTGGGCAGCGAATTGACAGTATTCCCATGTATGGCCAGCCCGAAATAGCTCGTCCAGATTTTCTTTTAAAGCTGGATCAACAGTTCATTCGCGAGGTAGTTGCTGGCGTAGGAACAAGAGAAAATGGCAGCGAAATGTGGTGGGCTCAAGCTGAAAAATTTATGGCGCAACAAAATCTTGATTTGGCAATGCGCCGGTATAACCAATCGTGGTTACTTAATCCAAACAACTTTAAGGCATATTGGGGTTTTGGCCGCGTACTGTTGGAAAGGGGTGAAACTGACCTTGCGATTGTTCAACTCGAAAAAGCAATAGCTCTTTGTACCGATGATTTCCAACGGCCCGCACTGCTTACAGATACTGGCAGCGCATATTTAGCCAAGGCGAATAACTTTGTTGGCGAAGAAAAACGAGAGTTTTTTCGAAAGGCGGACAGCCTGTTTGAACAAGCCCTCAAAATTGATCCCGGCTATGGCAACGCTTATAAACGATGGGCCATTTCTCTGCATCGCCAAGAAAAATATAGTGAGGCATGGATAAAGGTGGCGGAAGCGAGAAAACAACCAAACCTTACGATTTCGCCAAAGTTTTTGAAAGCCCTTGAAAGCATCATGCCCGAACCAAAATGATCCGGCTCTTCATTCAAACGACCATTTCAATATTAGAAAGAGAAAGAAAATTGCGATTGGGAATAAAATTAATAATTATTTGGTGTGCCTTGACGCTATTATTTTCTGGCTGTGCTTCCATACAAATCCCATCAGTTTACAAGGGCGTTAAAAGTGGTGCCCCGATTGCGATGATCGTGAACTATGGTGTAGGCAACCTTACAGCCACTACTTGTCGGCTTCCTGGATTAACCTCGGTTTGCAGTGCATCTCTCTTACTCGTTGATGGAAAACGATTTCTAGTCAGCTCGGCAACACAAGCAGTCGAACCTGGCTTTCACCGCCTTAGGCTCATGTGTTTATTTAGGAAAAATACCTTTCCGTTTTTTGACACAACGGAAACAACCATACTCGACATTGAGATCACTCTCGCCAGCAACACGACGTATTACGTTCGCGGTGATATGGCATATGGAAAGTGCTGGGCAAGACTTGCCGAAAACCAGGATGATTAGCCAATACCCACTAAAGAGCAAGCGCAGTTGTCGCCATAACGCGTTGGTCATCGTGCTTACAAGCGGCGATAAATCAGCACAGATTCACGATATAACCGCGTCAAACGTATCTTGAAATAATGGAAGCTAAAGCTATAATCAAAGCTAAATCAGCCATAAAGCTTGTGCCATTCGACGCTGCGCGCTATTTGACCGATGACGCGGCGGTCGCAGAGTATATGACTGCAATCCTAAAAGCAGATGATGCACATCTTCTACTGCTGACGCTGAGAGATGTCGCTCGCGCACAGGTGTCCGTCTTTCAGCTCACCCGGTATAGCGCTTTAGTAAACAGTCTCACCGGCTGAAAGCAATTATGCATAGACCATCCTCAAACTTTACCCCCAAACCCCTTCGCCACAAATGCGGTTCTTGCGTATCGTCCTTGATCGTCTACTGCCGTCAAGGTGTAAGGCCCATCGCGTTCCACGATTAAGGCAAAGGCTTGCTGCGCGGATTGGGTGCCGACAATGGCGCCATTGAGCAGCCAGTACACGCGTGCATCGCTGTTGGCGCCGATTGCGGTGACGTTGATGATTGTTTTGCGTGCCGACGATGCGGCGCCGGCGGCACGACGGACGATGCTGCCGTTTTCTACGCCGCGAATCGCCAGCATCCCGCCCGCACCGCGGCGCTTGGCAATACGCCCACAACCCTGTTGCCACGCCGGGCCGCGCGATTTGGCCGCGAAATCAGCGGGCAGCCAAGGCTCCAGATGCGCGGGCCAATGCGCGATCTCAATAGTTTGAATTTGCGCGGCCTTCGTCGCACAGGGCTCGCTGGCATTGGTTTCCAGGCCAACCCGCTCACCACTTTTTGTATCGATTGAAATCATCTCGCGCAAGCTGCCGATGCGAACGCGGTCGGCAAGTGTGGGTGGCGCGGATTGATTCAGCACCCACGCCTGACGTGCGATGTGGCACAGCGATGGCGGGGTGGCATCACGCGCCAGGCCCAGTGGCCAGCAAATGGTCTGCGCTTCAATATTGGCGGGGCGCGGCGCGCGTGGGGTGTTGCCCAGCGGCAAAATAGCGGCTATGTCTTTGGCCAATGGAGCAGCGCTATTGGCCCCAAAAAAACCGGGGTTTGGTGTGCCATCCGGACGACCAATCCACACGCCCAGCGTGTATTGGTCCGTCACGCCCAGCGCCCACGCATCGCGAAAACCAAAACTAGTGCCCGTCTTCCAGGCCAGCTTGACGCGTGAGCCGCCTTCATCAAAAGGCCGGTCGGGGCGACCTCCGGCCTCTAAAATATCGCGTATCACCCAGGCCGCACTTTCACTCATCAGACGAGCTTCTATTTTGGGTGCGGTCGGTGTGATGCGTGGCTTGCCGGCCACACCACCGACTGCAAATGCGCGATACGCGCCGACCAATTCTTCGAGCGTGGTGCCGCCACCGCCGAGAATCAAACTCAGATTGGGTTCAGCTCCTTGTTCCATGCGCAGCTTCACGCCGCCTGCACGCAGGGTACTGGCAAAGCGGGTGGCACCATAGCGATCTAGCAAATCGACAGCCGGAATATTTAGCGAGCGCTGCAACGCCTCAGACACACTCACCGCACCCGAAAAACCTGCCTGAAAATTGCCCGGCGCATAGCCACCGAAGGATTGGGGCGCATCCACCATCAGCGACTCGGAATGAATCAGGCCTTCATCGAGCGCCATGGCGTATAAAAATGGCTTGAGTGCGGAGCCGGGGGAACGTACCCCGCGCGTCATATCTACATGTGCGGCACGTTCACTATCGGAAAAATCAGCCGAGCCCGCGTAGGCGCGCACGGCCAATGAATCATTTTCCATCACCAATACCGCGATGGAAATTTTTGAAGGCATGTTGCGCACCCGATCCTGCAGCATCGCTTCAATGCGGGATTGTAGTTCGGCGTCAATAGTGGACCTCACCACCTCCACCACCCCCACCCCCACAACTTGATCACGCTTGCTAATGTCACGACGACCCGCTTCCCGCTTGAGCCGCTCAGCGGCCAGCGGTGCCAACCAAGAGGCGCGAATAGGTTGGGCGATGACGTTTTCGATTTTGGCATCTGCCACCATTTCTGGCGTCCAATAGCCCAGGTCGGCCATGCGGCCTAAAACCTTATCCCGTGCAGACTTTGCGCGTCCTGCGTTCAGATCGGGACGGCGCTTGGTGGGTGACTGTGGCAGCGCCGCCAGCATCGCAGCTTCGGCGCGCGTGAGTGATTTGGCGGGCTTGCCTAAATAGGTTCGGCTGGCCATTTCAACGCCTTCGATAATGCCGCCCATCGGCGCGTAATTTAAATACATCATCAAAATTTCGCGTTTTGATAAATGCGCTTCGAGCTGCAGTGCGCGCAGCATCTGCAAGCCCTTGCCGCCTAGTGTGCGCTCGGTGGAGCCATCGAGAATGCGCGCAACCTGCATGGTAAGTGTGGAACCTCCAGACACGATATGGCCACTGGTCATCCACTGCCAACCTGCGCGCACCAAGCCAAACGGGTTTACGCCAAGATGGTGATAAAAATGCTGATCTTCATAGGCGATAACGGCTTGTAAATAATACGGCGACACCTCTTCAGGAGTGATGTGATAACGCCACATGCCGTCCGGTGTGGGATACGCGCGCAACGGTGTGCCATCCTGTGCTACTACCATCACACCATCGCCCACTTCTGGATAGGGAATAGGAAAAAACCGATCCAGAACAAAGATACCAATAAGGATACAAATAAAAATTAAGAGTGCGGGCACGAAGCGCGTTTTTAATGCGCTCCGTAAAAATTTCCGCGGCACAAATCGGGCGAACGACTCCATGGATTTATCGAATTCTGCTGGCAAATATCATTAGAATTAGCGGCTGTTAAAAATTCTGCCTGCCTGACTTACCGCGCATCCTCGACTTTCAGCACGCCACCTACCGTGCCTTGCCCACGCACTTCAGGCCGGTACATATCTTCTGCAAATGCGGGTGGAATCACAAACTGCCCTGGCGTGACTACCCGCACCAGATAGTACAAATCAAGCGTGCCTTCCAATCGCGCCGCAACCACAAAACGATCATCACGGAATTCACGATGTTTGATGCGCGCGTCCGCCATCGCCTCAGCAGGTCCTGGCACGGTGCGTTTACCGTAATAGCCATCAGTGCGTTGTGGCGGCTTGATGATGATGTCGCTCATGCGGCTGCCTTGCGAGAGATTCATGTTTTCAATTTCCAGCCCGGCCGGGATACGGTCAACCACTAAGCCATCTTCAATGCGCCGCTTGGTGGTTACTTCCAGATGCACCATCAATTGCTCGCCCACTTTAAGGGCACGATCCCCCACGGCGACACCAGCGGTGGTGTAAAGGGTGCGGCGCATGGAGATTAGGTCATCCTTGGATTCGCGGGGCTTGAGCGTATGCCCCACCGTTTCAATCGCCAGATAAATCGCGTCCTTATTCGTGTTTGTTACCGCAATGCCGCTCTTTAATTTTGCGACGTTAAATTCACGCATCTCGGTGGCTTTGCTGGTCAGCGTCTCGACCTTGCCGGCCACTGTCAAGCTGGCTTGCCATGGATCTTTGCTGCTGATGCCAAATTGTTTAGCCGCAATCAGCAATGCAGTCTGCTCCTGCGTGGATAACCAGCGGGCACGCGGTACCATCTGCGCTAATTCGGAAATTAAACCATCCTTGCGCTTGTGCTGAATATTATTTTTTTCAAGTATCGCAAACATCATGGCGGTATCACGTAATGGCGTACCGTAGTCACCCAGCCATTCCCACTCATAGCCGGTCATGCCGTAAGGCGTGGCAAAAGCCAGATCGAGTGCAGCGGTGGCGCGTTTTTGATCTCCCATACGTTTGAGCGCGATGGAAAGCTGCGTCAGCGGCAAGGGTGAAAGCGCACGATCTTTGTAGTCATCATAAAGCGTGCGCAACGCAGCCAGCGGTGCACGTTCATCCAAGGCAAGTAGATAGCCCATATAGGCCAGCGCACCGAAGCGGCGATGCCCATTGCGATCAGCCTCACGCCATTGGTACTGCGACCACCAGGATGAATCACGCGTGATTGAATCATCGGGCAATGCCTTGCCGTCTTTGTCGGTCCTGGTACTGGGAGGCCGCTGAGCTTTGGACGGAAAGCTGGTCGCGACCTGCTGCAATTGTTTCAGCATATATTCATCAGCACGTTTGACCATGTCATCCGGTACCGCATAACCGGCGGCGCGGGCGGTCTTCAAAAATTCTGAAACATACGCAGTGAGCCACGGCTCATCCAGGCCGCCACCCGTTTCATTACCCCATAAGGTGAACGCACCGCTACTGCGCTGCAAGCCTGAAATACGCGAGATGGCCTGCTCAATAGCCTTCTCACGTTCAGCCTGAGTAAATGGCTTTAGGCCAAACGAAATCGCCGTCGCATCATCGAGCAACACATGCGGAAACGCACGGCTGGTGGTCTGCTCAAGGCAGCCATAAGGATACGCCAGCAGACCTTTCACCTGGTCGGCCACATTGATCGGCGGCGTAGTCGAGAGTGTGACCGAGACTAAGGCCGAGCCTGTAAACAAACCATCTACCATCGCCGTATCAAGCTTGACCGTTTCATTCGGAGCGACGCGCTGGAAGCGGCGAGTGCGCTCGGCCGGTGCGAGCGGCGAAATAAATAATGCGGCTTCGCGTTTGATATTGATGAGCTCTTTTCCGCCCCCTTTTACGTTCACAACAATCTTGCTGACCCCCACCGCATCAGTGGCCTCAGCCGCGAAACGCAGGGTTTTCTTTTGCAGCGGTTTTAATTGCACATTGCTGGCGTCGCCGCTTATTTTTACCGGGCCTGTTGCGGTCACACCCACCTTGAGCGTTTGTGCCACTTCGGTCATGTTGGTGACATCGAGCGCAATGGTGGCTTTGTCTCCCGGCGACACAAAGCGCGGCATGGCAAGCTCAGCCACAATCGGTGCAGCGCTGATCACTTCCTTGTCTGCTTTACCGAAATGGGTCGCCGAGATTGCGACGGCCATCAGCCGTAGCGTGCCGTTAAAGTCGGGCACGTTGAGCGCAATTTCAGCTTCGCCTTGTGCGTTCAGTGCTACCGGGCCTGAAAACAAATCGACCAGTAACACTTTTTTCGGGGTAGATTTAGTGTCACGCATTTTGGCATCGCCACCAAACTTGAGCTTGCCCTTGGTACCCTCCATCGTCTCGATGAACTTACCGTAAATATCGAGCACATCCGGTGCATAGCGATGCTTGCCCAGGAAAAAATCGAATGGATCAGGCGACGCAAAATTGGTGATATTGAGGATACCGATATCAACAACTGACAAGGTAACGATAGCCACTTCATTTTTTAAACCATCCACTTTTACACGCACTTTGAGCGGCATACTGGGCTGAATTTTATCGGGCGCGGTGAGCTTGACCTGAAGCTTGCGCTCCTCGCGATCAATCGGTAAGTACACCAACCCCAAGGCGCGCGCCGGGGTGATTTTTTCTCGGGTATTGCCGGCACGAAATACCACCGCAGAGATGTACATATCGTGACGATTCCAGTCTTTTGAAATCGGAATATTGATGGTTGTGCCTTTGGTGCTGACGCTGACACGCTCCTGATACAACACGCCCTCACCGCCTTCGACGAGCACCAACGCATCTCCATCATGCGGTGGCGCAATAGTGAGCTTGGCTTTATCACCGACAGCATAGCCTGACTTATCGAGCTTTAACTGCACCCGATCCGGGCGATTACCGACCAACTCGGCGTCTTGCGCGCCCCATCCCGCGTACAGGCGATAACGTGCGGCCAAGCCGGTTTCACGATCCAGCACTTCGACACGATAGCGGCCATATTTCACCGGGAAATTTATTTTGGTCCGTTTGGATAAATCAAACTCACGGCTGTCAATTAGCTCATCACTGTCATTGAAGCCGGAATGCCAGCCGCGCTGATCATCGAACGCCCAGTAGTAATCACGATCTTCACGGAACACCCGCAAAATCGCCTTTTGCAGCGGCGCATATTCACCTTCACGGGTACTGCGAATCACCTCTAGCTCGGCGTTGCTGCCTTCACGCACAAATTTGCCGCTCCACAACGGACGCAAACCAATCAATTTTTCGGCTGGGAACACAATACGTTCAATCGAGCGCACCACCGGGCGGCCACCCGACTCCAGCAAACTTAAAGAGGCGCGCACCGACAAAGGCGAACGGCTTTCTTTTTTCGGCGAGGGCACGCTCACCGTCGCCGTGCCGTCATTGTCAAGCGTGGTAGATTCAAGATCGCTGCGACTCTTGACGCTGTCGTCATCAAAATCACCGAACTCAAAGCCGGGCCATTGTTTGGGAAAAGGACTACGACTGCGTTCGGTAACTACATTGCCCATCAGGCGATTACCGGCTGCTGGCGCGCCGTACAAATAAGTGCCCACCACATCAACATCAAACTTGTCGCCAGGCGTGAGATATGGCTGCTCGCTTTTGAGTTCGAGCTTCATCCGCTCTGGCAAAAATTCTTCCACCTGAATCCGCATCACGTTGTCAGGCGCTTTCGCTGCGGGGTCAGCGCGCGATTCCAGCGTCCACGTACCGGTCTGGGCGTCTTGCGGCAGCTGAATAGTACGTTGCATATAGCCGGGACGTTTTTCGTCGGCTTTGATAATAAACTGCTGCACCGCTTTACCATCCGCGCGTTTCAAAGTAGCCGTGATCGGCGCTGGCGGCAGGGGCTGACCATCCTGCCCGCGCACCACAAAGGCCGCTTCAAATGATTCGCCAGGGCGATATAGATCGCGGCCCGCATAGGCGAATATTTTAGTAGCGCGCGGTAAATGACCGCCAATATCAAACTCCGATAGATCCAGCGCAGGCTCGATTAGGGAGAGCAGCGAGAATTCATTGCCGCGCTTGGCGGTAATAACGCGCGCCAAATTAGGCTTTAACGCAAAATGCGCATGACCATCACCATCCGTTTCGGCGCGACCAATCGACTTGCCGTTTTCATCGAGCAACTGAAACTCGGTGCCGTGAATAGCCTGGCCGCTGCGCAGTGATGTGGCATAGGCGTCCAGCCCGTTTGCATAGCGACGTACCTGAATACCAATATCACTCACATAAAAATACGTGGTTTGATATTCCTGCCGAAACCGCCCCGGCTGATTCATTACGGCGATGTAAATGCCGGGCTCCTGCAGCTCTTTGATTTCTTCTACCGGCAGGTGCGTTATGTTGCGGCGGTTTTCACGCGCATCCGCCACAAAACGCGCCATGTAGACGCTCTTGGCAAGCCCCTTGAAGGTATCAAGTTCATAGCTTTGCAGTGCGCCCTGTGGGCCGCGCGGACGGCCGTAATCATAATAGTTTTCATCCTCATCATTGCTGGCTACCGTGTCCGCGTCATCCGCATTGTTGAGCTTGGCTTTACGGCCGACAATACGCTCCAAAAAGCGCGGAAGTTGTGCAGACTCAACCCGCAAAAACTGCACATCTACCTCTGGCACATTGATCGTGACAATCGGCAGGCCGCCATTTTGTTTGGCGGGCAATACGGTGCCGCGACTGGCGAAATAAAATGACGGCGGCATGGCTTCTGCGGTAATTTCGCAAACCATATCTTTGCCCAGCGTTTCTTGGGTGCCACCGGCCACCTCAGCCTTAAGGGCAACGCGATAGCGCTTGCCGGGCTGCACATGCGGCAGATAAATAGTGCGTGGGTTGTCGCCTACAATCCAACGGGTGTCGACTGCTTTGGTTTTTTCTTCTTTGTTTGTGGCTTTGGCTTGGGCTGCGCCCTTTACCGGTTTAGCGGCAACCGCGGGCGATACTGCGGTGGTCGGCACGGCAGTAGACAATACAGCGGTGGACAATACTACGGGCAGCGGCGGATTGGGGCCACGCTTGCCACTGGCTCTGGGGCCATTACCATTACCATTATCATCATCCGAATCGCCGTCATTGCGGGCCTGGCCAGCCGACAGCGCATCGCCTAGCTCCAGCACCGAAATCCGCTGCGCAAAATTTTGGCGCGTATCCAGCGGCGCCGCAAACACGACGGCCAGCGCAGGCGAAGATTCGAAGTAGCGCGCCTGGCAATCAAGTGCTTCAAATTTCTCGGCGGCACCCAATTCACCCATGCCGGCCGGTGCAGAAGCATGGTGGCTATTGCTCCACCACCAACTACCCAACGCCACTATCACTACGCCGCCGAAAAATACTGGTTTTATAAATTTGCGCAGATTAATCATGATTCCCTCTGTTTTTGTTTGGCGTTCTTATGAAATTTATTTGCCATTCGCCAGGCTGTGAATATACCTTGCCTGGTTCATAATCCATCACCCAAGTGCAGCGTAATAAAAAATTATGGCGATTGCCGGTTAGATCATGGCGAAATCATGACAGCGCAGATAAATGGCTGACGCCCGCTACAACAATGCCTGCCTCACCTTGCGCGAGATGGCGTCAAACACAATCACCATGGCAACAATGGCGATCAGAATGGTGGCCAGCCGCCCCCATTGAAATAGCGACACGGCTTCTGACACCAACAGCCCTAGCCCGCCCGCGCCGATCAAACCGAGCACCGTCGAATCACGCACATTGAATTCCCAAATATAGAGATGGGTAGAGATAAATTTCGGCAGCACATTGCGCCAGATCGCGAACAACAACACGCGAATCGGCGACGCGCCCATCGACAATCCCGCCTCCAGCAAGCTGCGTTCCACGTTTTCAATGGCCTCGGCGTAAAGCTTGCCGTAAGTGCCCATTGAATGCGCGGCGATCGCCAGAATGCCGGCCGTGGGTCCGAGACCGATAATGCCGACAAACAGCAGACCAAAAACCAGCGAATGAATCGAGCGCGCGCTATCAAGAATGAGTTTGCCAGCCCACGATAGCGGTCGCGGCAGCGACATATTTTTTGCGGCCACGATCCCCAACGGCATGGCCACGATCGCGGCCATCAACGAACCCAAGGTCGCAATCTTGATCGTGGTCCAAATGGCGTCGGCCAAGCCGATCAAAAATCTTTTTTCGGCTTCACGCTGGTTTTCTACTCGCAGGACGCGGCCATCATCGGCTATGTATTCCAAATGTTCATTACCAAACCAGACATCCAGCGCGCTGATATGCGAAAGCTCCACCACCGTACGCTGCAGATTTTCCCAAGGCTTGCGGCCTAGCGAAAGATCGCCCGCTTGAATCAAGCTGACGAGGCAGGTGATGATAAGTACCGCGTAACCAGCCGTAAAAATGCGCAGGCGCAGTTTGATGCCGCGTTCATGATCTACCGGCGCGCTGTTATCGTCGCTCATGCGTGACTTGGCGTTTTGCTAGGCACCACCTTCTTTATCTCTTAGCAGGCGCGAGCTTACCGGTGGCCAAACCGGCATCGCGAATCGGGGCGTAATACTTGTTATCTTTCGCCACAAAACCCGTGTAGTTATTCGGCAATAAATTTGGTTGCGCGGTTAATTCAGCACCAATTTCTTCCAGCGCTTTAACTAATCTTGCGGTGAAGGCTTTGTCTTTTGCCAGCTCGGACGAGACCGCGAACGCATCATTGGGTAAGGGTTGCGATGTCCAGAAAATTTTGCTGTCTGCCGCTTTGATCAAGCCCTGCTCAATCATTGCGTCGCGATTGCGGTTATAGTCGGCACCCGCATCGAGTTCACCACGCGTAACCAGGGTTTCGATAGCCTGGTGTTTGGTGTAGATCACCTTGGAAAAATATTTATCCACGTCGAGGCCACGTTTGTAGAACTCATGAAACGGGATTAAATAGCCTGAGGTTGAGCCTTTGTCACCAAAGGCAAAGGTTTTGCCTTTCAAGTCTTCGATGGCACTAATGCCGCTTTTCGGGTTGGTCACCATGATCGCGAAATATTCGGGTTTACCTTGATACAGGATTGTCGCCACCGCTTCTGCTCCCGCCTGATGATTGGCCAACACATAGCCCCAGGGACCCATGAGCGCCATATCGGTTTCGGACGCGGCCAGTGATTTTGCCAAACCCTCCCACGTATCCACCGTGCGCAGCTTTACCTCCCGACCCAGTTTTTTGGAAAGGTATGCAGCCAACGGCTTATAGGTCGCATCATTTTTTTCTTTGTCAGGCTGGAACAAGCCAACGCCAAATTCCAGCGGACGATTATTTTGTGCTGAGGCCATAGTGCTGGTAAAGGCCAACAAAATGACCGGGATAAAATAAGAAGCGAATCTTTTCATGCCAGTCTCCAGAGGGTTAAGTAAAGGTTGTTTCGGGTCAAAAAAATTACGTTATGAGACTCGCATCAGATGCACCATAGTTTTCATATAACTCTCGTTCACTAATCATGCTTAGTTAAAACACTAGCATTGGCGGGTGTTTTAAGCCATTTTTACTCCAAAACACCCGTTAATAAAGGAGTTTTGTTTTTTGTTAATCATCGCCGCGCACGACAGCCTCAATCCTTAAAGTTTAATCTTCAGTCCAGCGTCGGCGCCTTCACCGCTTTATACATCGCCAACGCCCGATCCCGCTGAGTGGCATGATCAACCAGCGGCAGCGGATAGTCGCGCCCGATGATGCAATCTCGCCCTTGCTGTTCCAGCGGTGGCAACAGCCAAGGCGCATGAATAAACTTATCGGGGATATTTTTTAATTCAGGCAAATATTTGCGGATGAATTTGCCTTGCGGATCGAACCGTTCCGATTGGGTAATGGGATTAAAAATTCGGAAATACGGCTGCGCATCACAGCCCGTTGATGCTGCCCATTGCCACCCGCCATTGTTCGCCGATAAATCAAAATCGTTTAGTTGGTCGGCAAAGTATTGCTCACCCTTACGCCAATCGACGAGTAAATCCTTGGTCAGAAAACTGGCAACGATCATACGCAGGCGATTATGCATATAACCGGTCTGGTTAAGCTGGCGCATAGCCGCATCAATGATCGGATAGCCGGTACGAGCCTCGCACCAGGCGCTAAATAAATCCGGTCGATTCTCCCACTGCAAAGCATCGTATTCAGGACGGTAGGCACGGGTAGCGGCGTGCGGGCGATGCCAGATAATCTGGAAATAAAAATCACGCCAGATGAGTTCGGACAGCCATGTTTCGGCACCGATGTTTTTCCTTTTTGGGTTTGCCACAGAGGCGGCATAGGCAGCGCTTGCTAACTGACGAATTGAAATCGTGCCGAAACGATTATGCACGGAAAGGTATGAAACCCCCTTCACGCTGGGAATATCGCGCGCCTCTTTATAGTCCGCCATGCGCAGCTTGAAGTCTGCAAAAAGCGTGGCGGCACCCGTCATGCCCGGCGTCATCAACGACTTTAAATTGGTGCGCTCAAAACCCATGGATTCCAGCGACAGCAACGCGGCTACCTTGGAGGGTTTAGCTAAATGCTTTTTATACGGCTCAATTTCCTTTGCCGCAAGATCATCGTCGGTTAAGCGTTTTAGCCACGCGTTTTTATACGGCGTAAACACGCTAAAAGTGCCGCCTGCCTGAGTGAGCACCTCGCTCTTTTCAAAAATGACCGTATCTTTGCAGCGATGAAACTCAATACCGTGTTGGCGCAGCTGCTCAGATACCCGCTCATCGCGGTTGACTGCATCAGGCTCGTAGTCCTGATTGGTGAATACCGCATTCACGGCAAGCTCACGCGCCAGCTGCGGGATAGCGGCTTCAGCGCTGGCGTAACGAACCATTAAATCGCCGCCTAATGCTTGCAGCGCGACCTTCAGTTCCGCCACAGATTCCCAAATAAATTCGACTCTTCGGTCTTTTTTGGAAGGTAGCTGATCGAGAATATCGCGATCAAAAATGAATACGGCATAAACTTGGCTTGATGCTTTTAGCGCACGTTGCAAACCAGCATTGTCGTGACTACGCAAATCGCGTCTGAACCAGAAAAGGGAAGATTCCATAATAGGGGATGCGTCAGTGGGATGTTAAGCGTAAAATAACGCAAGTAAATTATGCCGTGGGATGACTGCAATAGCTAATTCAATCGATCTGACGAATCACTTTTTAATGGCTATGCCGGGCATGGCTGATCCGCATTTTTCCAAAACGCTTACCTATATTTGCGAGCACACCCCGCAAGGCGCGATTGGTTTGATCGTCAACAAGCCCATGGCCATGCACATCACTCTGGCGAGTTTATTTGATCAGGTCGCCCTCCCTCTGCCGTCAGCCGACCTGCGCCTACGCGAAACGAATGTGTTGTACGGCGGGCCGGTGTTGATGGATCGTGGTTTTGTCCTGCATCAACCAGTGGGCGATTGGCATTCAACCCTTAAAGTATGTGAGAACACCGGGCTGACCACCTCAAGAGACATTCTGGAATCCATCGCAAAAGGCGAAGGCCCAAGCCGTATTCTGGTCACGCTGGGCTATGCTGGTTGGGGGCCAGGCCAGCTTGAAGATGAAATCGGTCGCAACGGCTGGCTCAACACCCCGGCCAGCACTAACCTGATGTTTGATCTGCCGTATGAGGCGCGTTTGACCGCAGCCATGGGCTTGATGGGGTTGAACTACGGTAATCTGATTGATACGGCGGGGCACGCATGATGGCCCCCATCTCACAATCGGTAATGGGTTTTGATTTTGGCCTGAAACGCATCGGCGTGGCGGTAGGCGATACGATGATTGGCATCGCCCATGCCATTGATACTATTCATGCGGAATCAAATGCCGACCGGATGAATGCGGTGGATGTACTGGTGAAAGAATGGCAGCCCGCACTACTGGTGATCGGTGAGCCGACTTACGAGAATGGCGTCGACCCGCATCCGGTCGCGCATCTGGCCCGAAAATTTGGCAACCGTTTGAAGGAACGTCATCGACTGCCTATTGCCTACGTAAATGAATTTTTAAGCTCCCAGGAAGCCAGCTCCCAGCTTGCTGAGCAAGGTATTAAAGGCCGCGCGCAAAAAGCGCAGCTCGATGCCGCTGCCGCGCAGGTGATTTTGCAATCTTATTTTGACACCCTGAGAACCGCTCAAATATTGAAAGCCCGCGATGCAGCTTGATGCCGAACATTTAATCACTGTGCTAGCCGGAAAAATCGGCACTTTGCCACCTGAGACCGCGATTGTCGGCATTCATAGCGGCGGCGTGTGGGTAGCAGAACGCTTACGGACAATACTGGGCGATACTCATCATCCTCGTCACCCTCATCACCCTCACCACCCTTATGGCACGCTGGCGGTAACACTGCACCGCGACGATTTTTCGGCAATCGGCCTGCACCCGCAAAAAAAATCGACCGACATCAGCTTTAGTGTTGAAGGCCGCGATATTTTATTGGTCGACGACGTGATCAATTCCGGACGCACCATTCGGGCAGCACTCAATGAGTTGTTTGATTTTGGCCGTCCTGCCCGCGTGCGCTTGGCCTGTTTGGTGGATCGCGGTGGCCGCGCGCTGCCGTTCAGTGCCGACTATTTGGGCATGACCATGAATCTGCCCGCCGATGAAGAGTTGGCACTTATCGCAGATCCTGCCACCGGCATGCTGCGTTTTGATATTCATTCCAAGTCATAATCAAAAAGAAACGGAACCCCTGTGCTGACCGCTAACCCGCAACTCACGGCCGACAAAAAACTCAAGCATCTGCTCACCACAGAAGGCTTGCCGAAAAAACTCATCGAGCAGATTCTGGAGACCGCCGATCAGTTTGTGAGCGTGGGAGATCGTGAGGTTAAAAAAGTCCCGCTGCTACGCGGCAAATCGGTGTTCAATCTGTTTTTTGAAAACTCCACCCGCACCCGCACCACCTTCGAAATCGCGGCCAAACGATTATCCGCTGATGTGATTAATCTAAACATTGGCGCATCGTCTGCCAGCAAAGGTGAGTCACTGCTAGATACCATTGATAATCTGGCGGCGATGAATGCCGATATGTTCATTGTGCGTCACTCACAATCAGGCGCGTCACATCTGATTGCCCAGCACGTAAAGGCCGGTATTGCCGTCATCAACGCAGGTGATGGCCGCCACGCTCATCCGACCCAAGGTCTGCTGGATATGTACACAATCCGGCACTACAAAAAATCATTTCACAATCTTTCAGTCGCCATCGTCGGTGATATTTTGCACTCGCGCGTCGCCCGTTCAGGCATCCATGCGCTGACCACACTGGGCTGCCCGGATGTGCGGGTGATCGGGCCTGCGACATTGATACCGAGTGAGGTCGAACGCATGGGCGTGTCGGTACACCATGACATGCATCGCGGACTTGAAGGCGTTGATGTGGTGATCATGCTGCGTCTGCAAAGCGAGCGGATGTCTGGCCCGCTGCTGCCGAGCGCGCATGAGTTTTTCAAAAACTATGGCCTGAACGCCGAAAAGCTCGCGCGCGCCAAACCCGACGCCATTGTGATGCACCCGGGACCGATGAATCGCGGTGTGGAAATTGAATCCGGTATTGCGGATGGATGCCAGAGCGTGATTTTGCCGCAGGTCACTTTCGGGATTGCCGTGCGCATGGCGGTGATGGCCATGGTGACTGGCAACTGAGCAATATCCTGAATCGGTAATTACATAAGCATAAAAATGAAAATCGAATGAGAATCGAATGAAAATTGAAATCAAAAATGGCCGCTTGATTGATCCCGCGACTAACCGTAACGAGAATGCTTCGCTATATATTGCCGATGGTGTTGTGGTTGGCATGGGCGGGGAGCCAGGCATGAGCGATGGCTCAGAAGCTAGCAATGGCGAGGCTCTTCGAAATTTTACCCCGGACAAAGTGATCGATGCATCGGGTAAGATTGTGTGCCCCGGCTTGGTCGATCTGTGCGCCCGTTTGCGTGAGCCTGGCTTTGAATATCGCGCCACACTTGAAAGCGAAATGCGCGCGGCCGTTGCGGGCGGCGTGACCTCTTTGGTGTGTCCACCCGATACCGATCCGGCGCTCGATGAGCCCGGGCTGGTCGAGATGCTAAAACGCCGCGCTACTATGGCCAACCTTGCGCGCGTCTATCCACTCGGCGCACTGACGCTCGGCCTTAAAGGTGAAAAGCTGGCCGAAATGACCGAGCTTCACGAAGCCGGATGCGTTGGATTTTTTCAGGCCGATCATCCGATTCGAGACACGATGGTGCTGTATCGCGCGCTCCAGTATGCGGCGACTTTTGGCTACACGGTGTGGCTGCGTCCACAGGAAGCCTATCTTGCCGCTGACGGTATTGCGCACGACGGTGAGGTATCGACGCGCTTGGGGCTGGCGGGCATCCCGGTAAGCGCTGAAACCGTGGCCATTGCCACTATCACCACCTTGATGCGCGAGACCGGTGCAAAAGTTCATCTGGCACGAATTTCCAGCGCCGCCGGTGTAGAGCTGGTGCGCCTCGCCAAATCGGCTGGTCTCCCACTCAGCTGCGATGTCGGCATTCATCATCTGCTGCTCACTGATCGCGATATCGGCTACTTTGATTCGCAGTACCGCTTCACCCCACCGCTACGCAGCCCGACTGATCGTGATGCGCTCAGCCGTGCCGTCATTGACGGCACTATTGACGCCATCTGCTCGGATCATACGCCGCATGATGATGATGCCAAGCATGTGCCGTTTGGTGAAGCACAAGCCGGTGCAACCGCGCTGGAAACACTCCTGTCGTTGACGCTTAAATGGGCCGACAATCAGCAAGTACCGTTACCGCTGGCGCTGAAAAAAATCACCTCTGATCCGGCGCGCGTAGTCGATTTAAAGGCGGGACAATTTTTGCTTGGCGCCGCTGCTGATGTATGTATTTTTAACCCGCAGTCTTTTTGGGTCATCGCCGCAAAAACTCTCATGAGCCAAGGCAAGAACACGCCTTATCTGGGCCGAGAATTGCAGGGCAAGGTTACGCATACACTGGTTAACGGACAATTGGTTTTCCCCAGTTAACAGCTGACAAAAAGGTGGCGCTGCGGGAACTTGGCCGCCCTAATTTTGACTAATCTCCATCTCTTTTTTAATTGTGAACACCTGATGAGCCCATCCAACCCACTGCTTGATTTCACTGGCTTGCCGCGCTTCGCAGCCATTACATCCACGCACATCCAGCCTGCCATTGAGATGCTGATTGCAGAAGCCGATGCCACTGCCGAGCGGCTGATCACTGATGAGCGTACGCCCACCTGGCAAAATTTTGCCACCCCGCTTGACGACGCACATGAGCGTCTAGCGCGCGCATGGGGGATTGTCAGCCATTTGAACGGGGTGGCTAATTCAGCCGCCCTGCGCGAGGCTTATAACAGCATGCTGCCTGCGGTGACCCAATACTGGACGGGTGTTTCACAAAATCTGGCGCTTTATAACAAATACAAAATGATTCACCAGTATGCGCTGCAAACCGTGGCATCCCAGCTCACCTCTACGCAGCAACAGGCGTTGGAAAATGAACTGCGCGATTTCCGTCTGGGCGGGGCTGAATTAAGTGATGAGAAAAAAATGCGGTATCAGGCGTGGCAGGAAGAACTCTCAACACTGATGTCCACATTTAACGATAACGTGCTCGATGCGACCAATGCGTTTGCGTATGTGGTGACTGATGAAGCTGAGCTTGCCGGGTTGCCTGATGATGCGAAGGCGGCAGCGCTGGAAACGGCGCACAAAGAAGGGCTTAAGGGCTGGAAATTTACCCTGCATGCGCCTTCCTACAGCCCGATCATGCAATACGCTGATTCGCAGCAACTGCGTGAAAAACTGTATCGCGCTTATGTGACTCGCGGCTCTGAACTGGGTGCTGATCCGAAGTGGGATAACAGCTCTGTAATCACCCGTATTTTATGGCTTCGCGCCGAGAGCGCTAGGCTATTGGGCTTTGCCAATTTCGCCGAATTATCAGTCGCCACCAAAATGGCCGATACCCCGGCTGAAGTCATTGATTTCTTATCGACCATGGCCGCAAGAGCCAAACCGTTTGCCGTTAGCGACTGGGCCGAGCTGACCGCATTCGCCAAACATGAATTCAAAATGGAAGTGGTAAATGCATGGGATGTGGCGTATCTATCCGAAAAATTGCGTGAACAGCGATACGCGTTTTCTGACCTTGAAGTAAAAAAATATTTCCCGGAGTCGCAAGTATTGGCGGGCCTATTTCGGGTGGTCGAAACTATTTACGGCGTCAAGATGACCGAGGCCAGCGCCGACTCATGGCATGCCGATGCGCGCTTTTTTGATGTGCGCAACCAGGATGGCTCGCTCGTGGGACAGTTTTATCTCGACCTTTTTGCACGTGATGCCAAACGTGGCGGCGCGTGGATGGATGATGCGATTAATCGTCGCCGCCTGGTTGGCGGCATTCAGCATCCGGTCGCATTTTTAACCTGCAATTTTTCACCGCCTGTAGGTGAAAAGCCGGCTGTATTTACACACGATGAAGTCATCACGCTGTTCCATGAGTTTGGGCATGGTTTGCATCAACTGCTGACCGAGGTGGATGAATTGGGGGTGTCCGGTATCAGCGGCGTGGAATGGGATGCGGTTGAATTGCCTTCACAGTTCATGGAAAATTTTTGCTGGGAATGGGCCGTGCTAAAACACATGACTCGCCATGTTGATACCGGCGAGCCGCTGCCGCGCGCGCTGTTTGACAAAATGATTGCCGCCAAAAATTTCCAGGCCGGCATGGGCTTCATGCGCCAGATTGAATTTGCCTTGTTTGATATGCGTCTGCATGGCGACTTTGATCTTGCGTCATCATCACCACTGCAATTGCTTGATGCGGTGCGCCGTGAAGTGGCCGTGATACCCGCCGCGCCGTTTAATCGCATGCCGCATACTTTTGGGCATATTTTTGGGGGCGGCTATGCAGCCGGCTATTACAGTTACAAGTGGGCAGAGGTATTGTCGGCAGATGCTTATGCCGCGTTTGAAGAATCCACTAGCGCTGCTGATATTGTTGCCGATGTCGGTGTGTTGAATGCCACTACGGGTGCCCGGTTTCGGCGCGAAGTGCTGGCGCGTGGCGGTAGCCGCCCGGCGCTGGAGTCGTTCATAGCATTTCGTGGCCGCAAACCTGAAATCGATGCATTGTTGCGTCACAATGGAATGAAACTGGCCGCGTAATTTAATTATGAGTACGGGGAAAATTACATGAACACATTTCGCGCTATTGCATGGCTGGCACTACCGTTAATCACCGCTTCATTAGCGGTATCAGCTCAAGGGCTATATCGCTGGATCGATAAAGACGGCAATGTTACTTACTCCGACGCGCCGCCGCCCAAAGACGCAAAAGGCGTGCAGAAAAAAAAGCTGGGGGACAGCGTGGTGGCCAGCGAAAATGACAATATGCCGTTTGCGGTCAAAAATGCGATGCAGCGTAATCCCGTTATCTTGTATGCCAACAACTGTGGCGAAGCCTGCGATCAGTCCCGCGCATTACTGAGCAAACGCGGCGTCCCGTTTGTAAACCGCAACCCCGAAACCGACCCGGGCGCGGCGGAAGCACTGAAAGACCTCGTGGGTCAACTTAGTGTGCCTACCTTGGCCGTTGGCACGAATAGCGTTACAGGTTTCAGTGAAAGCGCCTGGAACAGCGCGCTGGATGTAGCAGGCTATCCCCGTTTTAATGTGTTGGGCAATGCACGAGTCGCACCTAATGCGCCCGCTCCCGGTTCTGTTCCCACCCCTGTCCCTGCCTCCATCTCTCCCCCCGCATCACCTGCTCAGCCTCGATAGGCCTCTGATGAAACTAGTTACGTGGAATGTTAATTCACTGAATGTGCGCCTGCCACATGTGCTGGACTGGCTAAAAGAGCATCAACCGGATGCGCTTTGCCTGCAGGAATTAAAACTCGAAAGCAGCAAATTTCCACAAGAAGCTTTTGATGAAGTGGGCTATTACGCCGCGTTTGAAGGCCAAAAAACTTATAACGGGGTCGCTATTTTGTCGCGCGTCAAACCGGAAGATGTGGTTAAAGGCATGCTCAATTTCGCCGACGAGCAGCGGCGCGTTATTGCCGCCACTCTTAACGGGGTTCGGGTTGTATGTGTGTATATCCCGAACGGGCAAAGTGTTGATTCAGATAAATATCAGTACAAGCTTGCTTGGCTGTCTGCACTTCAGACCTTCATGAAAGAGGAAATTGCGATCTATGGTGATGTCGCCCTTTTAGGCGATTACAACATTGCACCTGCCGATGCCGATGTATACGACCCCAAACAATGGGAAGGCCAAGTGCTGT
Organism: Burkholderiales bacterium; assembly: GCA_025359985.1. Taxonomy (GTDB): domain Bacteria; phylum Pseudomonadota; class Gammaproteobacteria; order Burkholderiales; family Usitatibacteraceae; genus UKL13-2. The sequence goes on from JANYDB010000038.1 coordinate 41,598, forward strand.
GTACCGATGCAGAACGCGCTGCCTATCAAGGCCTGTTAGGTTTGGGCATGAAGGACGGGTTTCGTTTATTTGAGCAACCCGAAAAAAGTTTTACCTGGTGGGATTACCGCATGAACGGTTTTAAACGCAATCTGGGCATGCGTATTGATCATATTTTGCTCACACCGAATTTGGCAAGCGCCTGTGCAAGCGCTGTCATTGATCTGATTCCGCGCAAGCTTGAACGCCCTTCGGATCATGCGCCGGTGGCGGTCACGTTACGAGCTTAGTGCAAATTTTGTGCGCGCTCATTACGATTTCAATGCACATCTAAACATAAGCTCTGACGCAAGCGGTGACCGTTGTGAAAACGCGTGCCGCCCAATCGTTGTGGGCCACCGTCTGACAGGCTTATTTCCCGCGCTGGTCACTGAGCGTAGAATGCAAAATCGTGATGTTCATGTCGTTATTGATTTTGCTGTTTTTTTCATTGTCCTGTGAGCGTATATAAGAACTACCCATCTGCGGCTGTCGATACCCTGGCTCGCTACGAAATCCTAGATACTTCGCCAGAAGCGGCGTTTGATGATATTGCTCGCCGTGCAGCAGAGGCACTGCGTACGCCGATGTCGGGAATTTCTTTTTTTGATCCGGGCGAGTCCGCTATTTCGCCTGTGGAACCATCTGACTTGTCGGGCGAGAATGTAAAGATTGAACGGCGGGAATGGCGGGAATGGTTTAAGGCCCGCCACTATTTACCCATGACCGAATTTTCGGCAGCGGATTGTTTTTATCAACCGGCATTGCTGCCCACTAACCGTTCGCCAAAGCCTTTTGTAGTGACCGATGCGTTATCTGACAAACGATTGCGCGATCATCCACTCGTTAGCGGCCCTCCTTATCTTTGTTTTTATGCGGGCGCCGGTATTTTTTCGCGCGACAATGAATTAATCGGCGTGCTGTCTGTGTTTGATACGGTCGGGCGCGATTTATCGATTTCGGACGCCGAGGCACTAACCAATTTGGCGAACTTGATTAGCGCCAGACTGGAAGCACGCGCTGAAGCACGGCGTGAGCGTCGCCTTCATGCTCTGAACGCGCCGACTATACCCTACAGCGTCAGCACCCCATCTTCAGCCGAGCAGCGTATTGAGCATTTGACGGCCGAATTTGTTCGGCTCGAGAATTTACTGGAAGAGGAAATTGCGATTCGCCAGGCAGCCGAAGACAAGCTGCGTGCGGAAAAAGAGTTTTCGGATGCGGCTATTCAAAGTCTTCCGGGTTCGTTCTATATGTTCGACGTTAATGGCAAAGTGGTGCGTTGGAACGCCAGTTTTCAAGAAAACTCGGGATACACCGCAGCCGAAATTGCCAACCATCGCGCGCTGGATTTTATCGCCGACAATGATCGCGCCGCCGTTGCTGACGCACTACGCCGGATATTTGATCGTGGCGATGACGTTTCGATGGAAGCGCAAATGCGTCATCGCGATGGCCACACGGCCCCTTACTCATTTCATGGTCGCCCTCTTGATATTGATGGCAAACGCTACTGTATCGGTGTAGGCCGCGATATTACTGAACGCAAAAAAAATGAAGGCGAAGTTCGCGCTGCCAAAGAGCGCCTCGACCTTGCGTTATCCGGATCCAGTCTGGCGTTGTGGGATTGGGATGTTGTACAAGACACCATTTATTTTAATCAGGGCTGGAGCACCTTGCTGGGCGGTATACCCGTCGAGTCCCGCTATCGCGGCGAGGAAGTATTCGCGCAATGCCATCCTGAGGACAGCGTGCGCTTCAGCGCTGGTTTAATGCATGCGCTGAAAGGCGATCAAAACGATCTGAATGTTGAATATCGCACTGCCGCACATCACGGCGAATGGATCTGGATTCATACACGCGGCAAAGTCACCGAACGTGATCAGCATGGCCGCGCGCGGCGTATGACCGGCACCAGTGCCAATATTACCAACCGCAAGCTCGCTGAAGAGCGCGTAGAGTTTTTAGCAACGCGGGATCCACTTACGGGGCTCCCCAATCGCATGCTGTTAAACGATCGACTGGAGCAGGGTATCGCCAATGCGGCGCGCAAACGCCTGCGTCTGGCGTTTATGTTTATCGATCTTGACCGCTTTAAAACCATCAATGATTCGCTCGGCCATGATGTCGGTGATGAACTTTTGAAGCGAGTTGCTGCACGGCTTTCCGCCTGCACCCGCGCCAACGACACCGTCGCGCGTTTAGGCGGTGACGAATTCGCCGTGATTCTGGAGGACGTTGCCGTTGATAATGATGAGGCCGCACAAACTGTGGCCGAGAAGATGATTGCGTCGCTGGCTTCTCCAATACTCATCAACAATCAGCACTTGAACACCTCATGCTCGATCGGTATTGGCTTATTTCCCAGCGACGGCATGGATTCACAAACCTTGATGAAGCACGCTGATGTAGCAATGTACGATGCGAAAGCGAAAGGCCGCAATAACTACCAGTTTTTCTCGCACGAAATGAATGCGCGCGCCCAGGATCGGCTCTCGACTGAAAATTATTTGCGCCTGGCGTTACGGCGTGATGAGCTGGTCCTGCATTACCAGCCGCGGGTTTCATTCGCAACGGGCCGCGTCACCGGGGTAGAGGCGCTAATTCGCTGGCAGCATCCGCGTCGGGGCTTACTATCGCCGGATAAATTTATCAGTGTGGCTGAAGACTCCGGCTTGATCATGCCGATTGGTGAATGGGTAATTGAAACCGCGTTTAATCAACTTGCTGAGTGGCATAAAAAAGGCAATCCTGATCTGCAACTCGCCGTCAATTTATCGCCTGGCCAGATTTTTGATGGCGAACGTTTGATTCGCGCTATTTCGACGTGCGCTGCCGCGGTCTCGCTTGATATGCGTACCGTTGAGCTCGAACTGACCGAAAGTATGCTGCTAAAAAATATCGACGACACGGCTGCGCTACTTAATCGACTCGGCGAGTTGGGCGTGAGCGTTGCCATCGATGATTTCGGCACGGGCTTCTCCTCGCTCTCGTATCTGAAGCAGTTGCCGGTGGACTCGATCAAGGTTGATTCTTCTTTTGTCCGCGATATTGGTACTGACCCAAATGATGAAGCCATCATTACCGCCATCATTGCGATGACTCACAGCCTGAAATTAAATGTCGTCGCAGAGGGCGTGGAAACAGAAGAACAATATCGCGTATTGCGTGATTTGGGCTGTGATGAATATCAGGGCTTCTACTTCGCCAAAGCGCTACCGCCGGATGAATTTGAGGCGCAATTTCTCGATGCAAACTAGCGATGCTTTGTGGCTATTACACCACCACCGCCTGTTGTTATTGTTATTTTTATCTTCATCTTCATCATTTTTAGGCTGCCAAGTTTATTGTAGACGCGGATGACAACCGGCGACGCCATCTATTGGCCTACCTTCCGTGATGTTGATCGCATCAGCCGCACTAACAATATCCGCCACATCAGCCGTATTGGCCACATCAGCCACATGGGTCAGCACTTCAGCCAGACGATCAACGATTCGCCCCCACGAGAGCGACTCGGCTGCCGTGCGGGCATGATGTCCAAGCCGGGCCATCTGCGCGGGCGTTTCAGCTAGTGAACGCGCGGCCTCAACGAAAGCTTCCGCATCATCAAAAGGCACCAGTACACCTGATTTTGCGTGCACGATATGTTGATGCGCAGCCGCATAATCAAAGGCAATAACAGCGAGGCCGCTGGCAAGCGCCTCGATTGTGACATTGCCAAATGTTTCCGTCGTGCTCGGGAATAAAAATACATCCGCTGAAGCATAGTGCGCCGCAAGATCAGCACCTACTCGTGTGCCTGCAAATATAAAATCTGGATGCGCGGCGCGTAAGGCTTGTGCGTCTGGCCCGTCGCCTACCAAGACAACGCGGGTGTGCGGATTGACGGTCCGCATCGCATAAGCGGCTTTTATAAAAAGCTGCAGATTTTTTTCGGGTGCCAACCGTCCCACACACATGACCACAGGCCCATCACTTTTTGAACCCGCGTTTTTGGCATCGACATCTTGGGCATCGGCACTTTGCACAACCGTACCCCAGCTATCGCGCAAAGCCTGGCTGCGGCGCGCCGGATTAAATAGCACGGTATCAATACCGCGCCCCACTACCGCCAACCGCTGATAGCCTCGCGTCTGCAGCGTCTCACGCATCTGCGCAGTCGGCACCAGGGTGGCCGCACATCGGTTGTGCAATGCTCTTAAAATTCGATCCACCAGGCCTGCAAATAAACCGATCCCGTAGTGGCGGCTGTAGGCGTGAAAATTAGTGTGGAACCCGGATGAAACGGGAATGCCCAAACGCCGCGCCGCAATGAGTGCTGACCAGCCGAGCGGGCCCTCAGTGACGATATGCACTACATCAGGCCGCACCTTGCGCCATGCCGCAACCAGGGTGCCCGGCCAGACCAAGCCCATTTGCAGTTCGCGATACCGGGGAATCGCAAGGCCACGAATCAGACGCACGCACAAGCGCGATTCTAGCGGCTTTGCTGGTTCGCTCCTTACACTTTTGCTGTGCGTATTTTTGCCTGACTCGGGATCCTGATCGCCGGCCTGCCGCGGGCGCGTTAGCTCAACGGTATGGCCTTGTTGAAGCAGCGTCTCGACCATATGACGCATGGTATGCGCAACCCCATTAATTTCTGGCGCATAGGTTTCAGTAACAACAGCAACCCGTAGCAGGCGCTTGGCTTGCACCGGAGCAAAAGATTGGATGGACGACAACATAATAAATACTTTGATCAACTTTTATGAAGCCGTCATGACAACTGTATTAAGTTTTCATGACCGCCGCTCATGATGGTGACTCATAACGGCAGCTTTAGCAGGGGCTCACCCATGCGAATCATCGTGCCGGTTTTTATGTTTTCACAAAGTTCAAAGCCTGCGGGGACAAAAATGATGATAGTGGAGCCATGCTGGAACCAGCCCATCTCTTCACCTTTTTGGAAAGTGGCATGACAGGCCATGATGTGGGGGCCGCGATATTTCAGGTGCAGCAAAATATTCAAAAAATGCAGCCGAATGCTGGCGACCAGTACGGCCGCAACCGGCACCAGCGTAACCAGATAGGCGTGGTGAGCCGGGTCGTGCAACTGGCATCGAATCACGGCGCGTTCATTTTTGCAAAATAGTTTTTCGACGCGCTTTAACGCAATCGGATTAACGTTCCAGGTATCACCGGAAATATAGTTAACCTCATTCACGGTGCAATCATAGGGTGCATGAAAACGGTGGTACATAGTCGCCGTCAGGCGCAGTGTAATGTATTGCCCGTCGCGATAAGTGTTCACCCAATCGTCAGTGCCCATTAGGTCCTGCAGCGTATAGGGGAAACCTTTCGCCTGGATCAGACGATCACCCTCAATTCGGCCACACATGCCCACGATGCCGTCACTGGGGCTAGTCATGATTAATGGGGAATCCGCCACCGGGCGCGCGCCCGCCTTCAGCTCACGTGTGAAGCAATCATGAAGGCTGTCAAATTTTGTTTTTTTCGCTTCACTTAAATCAAGATCGGAAAAATACTGCCACGCGTTAATGGATAGATCGCGCACCAGCGGTTGCGTGATTTGACTAAACCAGCCCATGAATCGCGTCAACAATTGGCGAGGAATGCGGTTAGTGAGTAGGAAATTGAGATCTTCCTGTTGAAGGATTTTTTTCAATACAGTACGGGCAGTCATCACACGGTAACTTTTCTGTCTTTAGATAGACGATCAAATGAAATAGAGGAAATCATGGAAGAAAACTTTATGTTGATGGCCGCCGGTGCCGTAACGATAGCTGCCACCTTAACTAGCGCGGCACCGAAGGTGATTCAGCGACTGCAATTGTCGAAAGCCAAGCATCCATCGCTTACCGGACACTCGCGCATGGCCAGACGAGTCGCAGCGCTGGTGCCGTTTTATGAATATGGAGATGAGCGTTTTTTTCGTTCTGACGATGCGCCTGATGAGATTGCGGCGCTGCGGCGAGCAGCTTTTATTCGGCTGGCGGCACTTTATCGCGAACGCTACACCCACACCGTTGCCATGACGGCCGCAATCGCAGACAGCATTCCTGATTTGGAATTTACCAATCATTATCGGGTGCCGTTTCAATATCGAAATCTGGTTCGCGCCGAGCTTAAAGTTGGCGCATTTTTGAGCGCCTCGGCAGGCGTTACCGTGACCGATATGGATGGCAATATTTTCTATGATCTGGCCGGCTCTTATGGTGTAAATATTTTTGGCTACGATTTTTATAAGGGCTGTTTGACTCGCGCCTCGGCACGCGCCGCAGCACTCGGCCCCGTCTTGGGCGGATACCATCCGGTGGTCGCCGATAACGTTGAACGGCTTAAACGGATATCGGGATTTAATGCTGTCTCGTTTCACATGTCGGGCACCGAGGCGGTAATGCAGGCGGTACGGCTCGCGCGCTACCATACCAAGCGATCGCATCTGGTGAGATTCTGCGGCGCCTATCACGGCTGGTGGGGCGACGTTCAGCCGGGCGTGGGCAATCCGATCCCGGCGCGCGAAACTTACACGCTCAAAGAAATGGATAATGATTCGCTGCGGGTATTGCGCAACCGCGCTGATATTGCCTGTGTGCTGATCAATCCGCTGCAGGCGCTGCATCCCAACAAGGGGGCACCGGGGGACTCGACACTGGTGGATAGTTCGCGCCGCGCAGGCTTTGATCGCGTGGCCTACACAACTTGGCTCAAACAATTGCGTGCTGTTTGTACTGAGCGAAATATCGTGCTGATTTTTGATGAAGTATTTGTCGGTTTCAGGCTCGCACCCGGAGGCGCACAGGAATATTTCGGCGTTCATGCCGATATGGTCACTTACGGCAAAACTCTGGGCGGCGGCCTCCCGGTTGGTGTGCTGTGCGGACGCCGTGATTTGATGAAACGCTTTCGCGATGATCGTCCGGCTGATATTGCTTTTGCGCGCGGCACTTTTAATGCGCATCCCTATGTGATGACGGCGATGAATGAATTTTTGCTGCAGCTTGAAACGCCCGAAATTATCGATATTTATGACGGCTTGGATGAGCGCTGGAACAAACGTGCTGCATGTTTGAATGCGCAACTCAAACAGGCGGGCGTGCCGGTTGCAGTGGCCAACCTGTCGTCGATATGGACGGTCTTCTACACCCAGCCTTCGCGCTATAACTGGATGTTCCAATACTATTTGCGTGCTGAGGGGCTGGCGCTGAGTTGGGTGGGCACCGGCCGCCTTATCTTCAGTCTCAATTACACCGATGCCGAATTTGCAGCCGTTATGCAGCGCTTTATAAGTGCCGCCAAAACCATGCATAACGATGGGTGGTGGTGGGCAAATCCTGCGTTGACCAATAAAGCAATTAAACGTCAGGTACTGCGCGAAATGATTGCAACGCGTTTCTGAATAACTCCGCCGTTGCGGGGTTAAAAACGCCTCGCGCCTGATGGCGCGGAGCGTTTTTTTATACATTTGCCCCATCAAGCCGGTAAATCAAATTTGTGGCGCTTTGGGCTTCATGCCCATCGGGTCAATCAATTCACCGCGCAGCAAATAAAGCGGTGCTTTGTAGTAAAGCTTAACGTCATGAAATGGATCCGTAATAATTTTTGTAGCCCACACCAGACCGGTTTGCATATCCTGCAAATAAAACAGATGGAAGGTGCGAAATAACAGGCCGGCCGCGCCAAGATAAAGCCAGATGTAGGCCATATGCCGTATAAATTCTTCCGGGTTCTGATGTAGCGTGAACAGCCCGAACAGAGTGGGATTGAAGTAAAGCACGACCGGTGATAACGCCCAGATCGCCATCAGCACTATCTTGCGACGCAGGTTGTAGCCGACCTTGATCTCTTCTTTATGTTCATGCGTCGCGTGGTTCACGACGTCATAATCTTTGGGCTCGAAAAAAAAGTGTCCGGATTGGCGGCTGACCATCGCCACCAGCCACGCCAGTAACGCAGCCGCCGCCGGGTCCGAAAACAGCAACGCATACGCACCGATAAAGCTCAGAGCGCTGACCAAATGAAGTGATTGATTGATCCGGCTATGGTGATAATAGCGATGGTCGTCCCAACGCTGCTCTTTGAGGCATGCAAAGAAGGTTTTGAAAAACGGGCGCATTGAGTCATCCTTTGATGGTTGGCAAATCATTTCCTGTGTCCTACAGGTTATATTTTTACTACGCCAACATGATCAAAATATGACAAGCGACTGAACAGCCATGAAATTTTTATGTCTTTCACTTTACGACAACGGTTGAAGCCGTGCCCACAGCAACTGCCGACATGATTAAAGCGGACGGATTTTATTTTGCCCGAGGTAAATATTTATCGGTTTTTATGCCGCGTTCGTTGAGCATGCGCTCTTGATCGATACGTTTTTGTTCAGCCAGCACGCGGGCCTCGGCCTCACGTACGGCCGCCTTTTGATTGCGCTCTTCTTGCTCAGACGCCAATTTTTTAGTTTCAGCCGCCGCGGCCGCAATGCGTTCATTTTCCAGGCGGTGCTGATGACCCCGATAACCCGTAATCGAAAAATAGCCAATGGCAAAAATGATCGTCAGCGCAAGACCAATCTTGGGATAGGAAAAGCTTTCGTGCTTTTTGGCGGCCGACTTTGGTCGAGCCGACTCTTCACGAACTTGTTGTAAATGCACATCGTATTGAGCGCGCCGTTCTCTATCGGACAGGGTTTCATGCGCTTCATGAACCGCGGCCGTAGCGGCCTGCTTTTCATCTGGCGTCATGTCCGGGTCTTGGGCGATTTCTCGCTGGCGTGCCTGAGAAGCACGTGCTATTGACGCGGCTGGCGCGTTATCGGGCAAATTTAAAATATCGTAAAAATCTTCGTTCATGGTAAGTGCGTCAACCTATAAATTTTTGGATAAAATATTTTGTATGCTGAGTGTACCTTAAGCAAACCCTGATCAAGTGCTACGAACGCCTCAATAGTGCAAACCCGGCAAAAGTCTCAAACACCGCGCCCGCGCTAGAGTCTAGGCAGAAACAATTCCAGCAGGTCATTCAGAAATAACCGGCCTTTGGCCGTTGGCTTGTTGTGCAGATGATCGCTTTCAAGCAGGCCTCGGGACACGGCCTTCTCCAGTTCGCGCGAAATGACTGAAATAGGCAGGCAGGTGCGTTCAACAAATAAGGTGTTTGAAAAACCTTCGGTTAAGCGCAATGCATTGAGCATGAATTCAAACGGCAGCTCTGCAGGCGCGATCATTTTTTCTTCCTGATTACTCAATCCCAATGCAGCTTGTTCCATATAGGTTTTGGGTTGTTTAAAGCGCGTTTCGCGGGTAATGCCGCGCGTAGGATCAGGATAAGAAATTTTTCCATGTGCGCCTGCGCCGATGCCGACATAGTCACCGAATTGCCAGTAATTCATATTGTGTCTGGCGCGTTTACCCGCTCTGGCGTAAGCCGAGGTCTCGTACTGTTCATAACTTGCCGTCTTTAATTTTTCAGCAATCATGTCCTGCATATCGGCAGCCAATTCATCATCGGGTAGCGGCGGCGGGAAACGATAGAACAGCGTATTGGGCTCAAGCGTCAGATGATAAATCGATAAATGATGAGTATTAAACGAGAGTGCGGTTTCAATATCCGCAGCACACTCGGCAAGGGTTTGATTTGGCAGCGCAAACATCACGTCCAAATTGATATTATCGAAATTATTTTGCGCAATCGCGATAGCGCGTTTTGCCTCGTCATCATTATGTACTCGGCCCAGCGCTTGCAAATGCGTTGCGTTGAAACTCTGAATGCCGATGGATAGACGGTTCACACCCGCATCACGATAGCCGCGAAATTTCTCCGACTCAAAAGTGCCCGGGTTCGCCTCCAGCGTTATTTCAGCTTCTGCATCCAGCGGTACGCGAGCGCGCACTGCGGCGAGGATGGCATCAATACCCGCCGCCGACAATAAGCTTGGCGTGCCTCCGCCAAAGAAAACCGAATAAACACGTCGGCCCCAAATTTTGGGCAAAGCATATTCAAGATCAGAGATCAGACAATCAATATAGCGCTGCTCAGGTATCACGCCTTTAGCTTCATGGCTATTGAAATCACAATAGGGACATTTGCGAACACACCAGGGGATGTGAATATAGAGCGAGAGTGGCGGCAAAATAGAAAGGCTTATCTGGCGCGGCGTTCCAAGCATAATTGGCTGTGAAGACCCGCCAATACTAGCGTTTGTAATTTTCATATTACCTGCCATTGATGACAAGCTGCTGCAGTTTTTTAGTGAGCTGCTGCATCGCGAGGCCACGGTGACTCATGCGGTTTTTGATGTCTTCGGGAAGCTCAGCCGCAGTGCGGCCTTGCTCAGGCACCCAAAAATAAGGGTCGTAGCCAAAACCACTGATACCTCGCGGTACGTCTATAATTTCGCCATGCCACTCGCCATCGGCAAACACCGGATGCGGATCATCCGCATGCATCACCAGCACCAGTACACTGTAGTAAAAGGCGCGGCGGTCAGTGTGCCCCTTGAGTGCTGCGATCAGCTTTTCATTATTGTATTGATCCGATTTTGGCTCGCCCGCATAGCGAGCTGAAAATACTCCCGGAGCACCGCCGAGCACTGGAACACAGAGGCCAGAATCATCCGCCAGCGCGGGCAAACCCGTGACATGCGAGGCGTGGCGCGCTTTTGTCAGAGCGTTTTCAATAAATGTTGCATATGGCTCGTCGGCGTCGGTGACGCCCAGCTCAGTTTGCGGCACAGCGATGAATTCAAAAGGCGCCAGCAATGTCGAGAATTCGCGGAGCTTACCTGGATTGCTGCTGGCGATAACGATAGTTTTCATAACCCATTTTATCCCGCGAAAGCGCATTGCCGAACCGGGATGCTGCATTGCGGTAAAATTAGCTATTCAGTCCCCATTATCAACCGCTCCCAGGAACATAAAATGACAATTCGCGTTGCTATCAATGGCTATGGCCGTATTGGCCGCAATATTCTTCGCGCTCATTACGAGAGCCATAAAAAGCACGACATCCAAATCGTCGCAATCAACGATCTGGGGCCGGTGGAAACCAATGCGCACCTGACCCGTCACGATACCGCGCATGGCAAATTTCCGGGCACGGTTGCGGTTGAGGGTGAATTTTTAATTGTTAACGGTGACAAGATTAAAGTCTTTGCGCAGCGCGATCCCGCGCTGATTCCGTGGGGCGCATTAAATGTAGATGTCGTACTCGAATGCACCGGATTTTTCACTACTAAAGAAAAAGCCTCGGCGCACATTAAGGGCGGCGCCCAAAAAGTCATCATCTCGGCACCTGGCGGCAAAGATGTGGATGCCACTATCGTTTATGGCGTAAACCACCGCGTGCTAACTAGCGCGATGACAGTCATCTCCAATGCGAGTTGCACCACAAACTGTTTGGCCCCGCTGGTTAAACCACTGAATGACAAAATTGGCGTGATCAACGGTTTGATGACCACCGTGCATGCGTACACCAACGATCAGGTATTAACAGACGTCATGCACGAGGATTTACGTCGTGCGCGTTCGGCCACCATGTCGATGATTCCAACCAAGACCGGCGCGGCCACTGCGGTCGGCTTAGTGTTGCCGGAACTGAACGGCAAGCTGGACGGTTATGCGATTCGCGTACCGACAATCAATGTCTCCATTGTGGATTTGAGCTTTATTGCCGCGCGTGACACGACCGTTGATGAGGTCAATGCGGTGATGAAAGCGGCGTCTGAAACACCCGGCATGCAAGGTATTCTGGCGTATAACACTGCACCGCTGGTGTCGATTGATTTCAACCATGATAGCCACTCATCCAGTTTTGATGCAACACTGACTAAGGTGTCGGGACGGCTGGTGAAAGTCTCAAGCTGGTACGACAACGAGTGGGGCTTCAGCAATCGCATGCTGGATACAACTGTCGCCTTAATGACCGCAAAATAAGCGCGCCGCTGACTAAATTGCAAAGCTATAGCTGCAAAGACCAGATGTTCAAAACAGGTTTCATTTCTATAGGGTTCAATGATGAGCAATCCCTTTACCAAGCATCCCAATGCGGTCAACGAAACCTACACCGCGCATCTGGCTTTCGCTTTAAAGTTCGGCTTTAAAATGACGTTGGGAGGTTTGGCGGCAATGATTCATGCCCTATTTCCGTTCCTGTTTATTCGTACTTCAAGCAACATTTGTGATGAACTGCAAGTGATGCGGTCTCAATCGTCGGCGCGCGCGAAACAAATGCTCGCCACCACCAACGCCACCAGCACCTCCAATGCCTCCAGTACCTCCAGCACTATTACGCCGCCTCACACTTCTTAATCGATTTTGTCATTTTTAGACTCTGCTTTCTATGAGCTTTCAATTCAAACGCATGGTCGATCTTAATCTCGCCGGTAAACGCGTATTCATTCGAGCGGACCTGAACGTGCCGCAGGACGATGCGGGCAATATTACCGACGACACGAGGATTCGCGCCTCGATTCCAGCCATTGAATTTGCACTCAAAGCTGGGGCCGCAGTGATGGTGACATCACACCTGGGTCGCCCGGCAGAAGGTGAATTCAAGCGCGCGGATTCATTGGCGCCGATTGCCAATCACATGACTGCATTAATGCATCGTGAGGTGCCCTTGCTAACCCATTGGCTCGACCAGGTTGAGGTTGCGCCAGGCAACCTGGTTCTTCTCGAAAACTGCCGTATGAACATAGGCGAGAAAAAAAACACGGACGAGCTCGCAAAAAAAATGGCGGCGCTTTGCGATATCTATGTCAACGATGCTTTCGGTACGGCCCATCGCGCCGAGGCAACAACTCACGGCATTGCCAAATTTGCAAAAATTGCGTGTGCCGGCCCGTTGCTCGCGGCGGAGCTGGATGCGCTGAGCGCGGCGCTGTTAAACCCCAAACGTCCGCTGGTGGCCATCGTGGCAGGCTCGAAGGTATCAACCAAACTCACGATCCTGAAATCACTCGCTGAAAAAGTCGATCAACTCGTCGTAGGCGGCGGCATTGCCAATACTTTTTTATTGGCAAAAGGGTTCCCCATCGGCAAATCATTGGCCGAGCCTTTACTGGTCAGCGAAGCCCAAGACATTATCGACCTAATGGCAGCCCGAAGGTCAGACGTGCCGATTCCGGTTGATGTCGTATGCGGAAAAGAATTCTCGGCCACTGCCACAGCAGTCACCAAACCCGCAAACGAAGTAGCGGCTGACGATATGATTTTTGATGTAGGCCCTGAAACCGCCAGGATGTTTGCCGCGATCATGAAAGACGCGGGCACGATAGTCTGGAATGGCCCCATCGGTGTTTTCGAGTTTGCGCAATTTGGTCACGGCACTGAAACGCTTGCTCATGCGATTGCCGACTCTGCCGCGTTTTCAATTGCAGGCGGCGGTGACACTCTAGCCGCGATTGCGAAGTATGGTGTGGCTAAAAAAATATCCTATATTTCAACCGGTGGCGGAGCGTTCCTGGAATTTCTGGAAGGCAAGCCGCTACCCGCTGTTGAGATACTGGTGCAACGTGCACGCGATTAAATCACGACTGTCTGCCCGACCATTTACGCATAAAACATGACGCAAATAGCTACTTCCCGCTCATTCACGAAACTCATTACAAGGCCATTACGTTATGCCACGCGCTACCAAAATTGTTGCTACTCTGGGCCCCGCCACTTCCTCTGCAGAGGTGCTTGAACGTTTAATTATGGCGGGCGTCGATGTCGTGCGCATGAATTTTTCGCATGGCACAGCCGAGGATCATTTGAATCGTGCTGCGCTGGTGCGTGAACTGGCCGCTAAACACAATCGACCAGTGGGCATCCTGGCCGATTTGCAGGGCCCTAAAATTCGTGTGGGAAAATTTGCTGATGGCAAAATTACTTTGAAGGTAGGCGACAACTTTATTCTAGATGCGGCCTGTGTTCTCGGCAATCAGGAACGGGTTGGCATCGATTACAAAGAGCTGCCGCGAGATGTCAAACCGCGTGATCTGTTATTGCTCAACGATGGCTTGCTGGTATTTGAAGTGATCAGCGTAAAGGGTAGCGAGATTCATTGCCTCGTCAAGCAGGGCGGTGTGCTGTCCAACAATAAGGGTATCAATCGCAAAGGTGGTGGCTTGACCGCACCGCCGCTCACATCCAAGGATATGGAAGATATAAAAACTGCGGTGAAAATAAAAGCTGATTTTCTGGCTGTCTCGTTTCCTAAAAGCGGCTCGGATATGTACATGGCGCGCGAACTGATGCGCGCAGCAGGCGGCGACGCATTGCTGATCGCAAAAATCGAGCGCACCGAAGCTGTGACCAATGAAGCGCTGACCGACATCATGAAAGCCTGCGATGGCATCATGGTGGCGCGGGGTGATCTGGCCGTGGAAGTCGGGGACGCAGCCGTACCGGCATTGCAAAAACGTATGATCCGCATGGCTCGCGAGTTAAACAAGCTCACGATTACGGCGACGCAGATGATGGAGTCCATGGTGTCTTCGCCGATACCGACGCGCGCCGAGGTTTCTGACGTCGCTAACGCGGTACTGGATGGTACTGACGCGGTAATGCTGTCGGCTGAATCTGCATCGGGAATGTACCCGGTAGAAACGGTGGAAGCCATGGTGCGAATTTGCCGTGAAGCTGAAAAAAGCGCTGACGTAAAGCTTGACCGTGAATTTTTGGATCGGATATTTACCCGCGTCGACCAATCGATTGCCATGGCCGCTTTATTTACGGCCCATCATTTAAAAGTGAAATGTATTGCGGCCTTGACGCAATCAGGTTCCACTGCACTTTGGATGTCACGTTTAAATTCCGGTGTACCTATCTACGCGCTTACGCCAGTTCAAGCGACGCACACCAAATGCGCACTCATGCGGGATGTGCGCCCCATCGCGCTGACCTACGAAGGTCATGACCGCGAAAAGTTATTGCGTGAAGCCGAAGAGGTATTGCTGCAAAACAAGGTGGTGGAACTGGGCGATCTGGTGGTGCTGACAGTGGGCGAGCCGATTGGTCAGTCAGGCGGAACCAACACCATGAAAATTGTGCGTATTGGTGAAAATCGGCCCGCTTAAATATTGGTTTCAAGCGGAATCAGGCCCATATCGAAATATTCATCAGTCGGTGGCACCTTAATGAAGGTTGCAGGCAGGGTTAGGGTTAAAGTTAAAGCTAGATCAAAACCTTGAGCAGCGGCACAGTTTTTAGTGTCTTTATGATCAAGGCCAATGGCGGTTCGAGCTCTGGTTTTTAATTGATCCATCACTTTATTTTTAAGCGAGCCCAAGGGATCAATGGCATAACCTACTCCGGCGGGAATTTTAATGACGTGGTCATTGACGATCTTGATTGAAAATCCTTGCGGTGAGCGTACGAAGCCGCCTATTTCCTTGATCGGTTAAATACGCTTACAAAGCGCTCATCAAGCGCTTTCGCTTGGGTCAACACACCATTCTAACGTTCGTTTACGCATGCTACAGGCTCTATTACTAGGGGCTCGGCAGCGGTAGCGGGTTGGGTATCAACTGGCGAGTCAAACTTGGCATTAGCAGCGGCATCAGCTCTACCAACAGCCGTAACAGCAGCGGCATTGAGTGGCATAAAATAAACGGCTGAGGCGGCTACAGGGCATGCTTAGGTCAAATTCAGTTTCAACATCTTCTCCAGTCAGGATTGCACAGGAATTTCATGAACTCGCAGAACAGGATGGCTAATTGCCGCCTGAAGAGCGTAAAACGATTGGCATGGCGTTGGGAGCGCGACCGTAGGTGATTTCCTCGGTAACAGAGCTAAACAAAAAATCCGGGATTTGCCCTGCTCAAGCTATCAAAATTTCTTTCAGGAAGTCGCGGAAATCACAATGAGCAGGAAGCACGTAAAATAAGCTGTCTTAATCTTTAGCTGGTTTATTCTTCGCAGTATTGTTGCTATCATTTATTGACTGTTTTTGGAGATTGTCATGTCCCTCGTATCCATGCGCCAATTGCTCGACCATGCTGCTGAAAACGGCTATGGCCTACCCGCTTTCAATGTCAACAATCTGGAACAGGTGCAGGCTATTATGGAAGCTGCGTATGAAACCAACAGCCCAGTGATTATGCAGGCCAGTGCAGGCGCACGCAAATATGCGGGTGAACATTTTTTGCGCCACCTGATCGAAGCGGCTGTTGAAAGCTATCCCGATATTCCGGTGGTGATGCATCAAGATCACGGCCAGTCTCCGGTTGTGTGCCTGCAGGCGATGCGCTTGGGATTTTCTAGTGTGATGATGGACGGCTCTCTGATGGCCGACGGCAAGAGTGTGGCCAGTTATGAATACAATGTGGATACAACGAAACAGGTTGTCGATATGGCTCACGCCATTGGTGTCACAGTTGAGGGCGAACTGGGTTGTTTAGGTTCGCTTGAAACCATGATGGGCGACAAAGAAGACGGCCACGGCGCAGACGGTGCCATGACCCGTGAACAGCTCCTGACGGACCCTGAACAGGCCGCAGATTTCATCAAAAAAACGGGTGCCGATGCATTGGCTATCGCTATCGGCACTTCGCACGGTGCATATAAATTTACGCGCAAACCGACCGGCGATATTTTGGCAATTGATCGTATCAAGGCAATCCATGCGCGAATTCCCAATACGCATCTGGTCATGCATGGGTCATCAAGTGTGCCGCAGGATTTGCTTGATATTATTCGCGCCAACGGCGGCGAAATGAAAGAAACCTACGGCGTACCCGTTGAGGAAATTCAGGAAGGCATCAAACACGGTGTGCGTAAAATTAATATCGATACCGATATTCGTCTGGCAATGACCGCGGCCATACGTAAATTTCTGAACGAAAATAAATCTCATTTTGATCCGCGCGATTATCTGAAGCCCGCTCGCGCCGCCGCCAAGAAAATTTGTATCGAGCGTTATCAGCAATTCGGCAGCGCAGGCCAGGCATCAAAAATTAAGCCGATTGGCATGAGTGTGATGGCGGAAAAATATGCAAAAGGCGAATTGAATGCGGTTGTGAATTGAGCGACGGTGAATCGATTACCGCCGCGCAATGCCGCAATTGCGATGCGGTGTTTGGCGAGGCCCGTCCAACGTATTGCCCAAGCTGTGGTCAGGAGACGGCCGCACACCCTCCGACGGTTTGGGAATTCGGGCATGAATTTATTACCCACTACATTGCGCTGGAAGGAAAGCTTTGGAACACATTAGGCTTGCTGTTTTTCAGACCAGGCGCGCTTACTCAGCGCTATCTGATCGGACAAAAGCGCCGCTATGTGAACCCGCTGCGCCTTTACCTGACGGCGAGTATTTTATTTTTTATCGTGGTGAAATTATTTGGTGCCGACCCGCTCATGAAAACGCATTTCAACGAGGAGGCTCGGCTACAGGCAGCCAACGAGATGGTTACGGAAGTGCGATCGGAGGCTGCAAAGGACAGCGTAAATAAACGGCCTGTCATTGTTACGTCAAAAGCCTTACCCAATCTCGCGCTAGAGTTGCCAGGGTCAGAAAATAAAAATGCAGAATCTGCGCCGCCACATAATCGTAAGCCGATTACGCTGAACAGCCCGGCGCTGGACGCGATTCAGTGCGCCGGAAGTAACGCTTGCGACAAAATTCGCGCGCATTTCGCAGATCGATATAAGGATAGAACACTTCGTGAATTCCGCGGCATCGTCAGCGATCGGGCGCTTTCCCTCGCTCCCTATGCAATGTTTTTGTTTCTGCCGGTTTTTGCGGCGCTGACGTATCTGCTTTATCGAAAGCGCGGCATGTTTTATGGCGAGCATGTGGTCTACGCTCTTCATGTTCACGCATTTGCATACTTCTTGCTGATGGTGGTGGCATTCCCTGCGGAATGGCTGGCGGGACTGTTATGGCTCTGGGGCATCATCTATTTTTGGATAGCAATGCGCCGTGTGTTTGGTGGGCGCTGGTGGGCCACCTCGCTTCGCTACATCGTCATCAGCATGCTCTACCCTTTGTTGCTCATAACTTTTGTTTGCCTGACAATGTTGATTGCCATTTTTATCTGAATTGTATTTACACCTTACTGCGAGACTCTTTGTGTACGAATCCACACTCAAATCACTCCCTTTAATCGCGCGCGGCAAAGTGCGCGATATTTATGCTGTGGGCGAAGATAAATTACTGATTGTCACGACTGATCGACTCTCCGCTTACGACGTTATACTGCCGACGCCGATACCCGCGAAAGGCGAAATTTTAGTCACCTTGGCTAATTTCTGGTTTCATAAATTAGCGCATGTGGTGCCCAATCAGCTGACCGGAATTGACCCTGCCAGTATCGTTGCGGCCAGCGAACGCGATCAAGTTATGGGCCGTGCGCTGGTGGTGAATAAATATAAAGTGCTGCCAATTGAAGCCGTCGTACGCGGCTATCTGGAAGGTTCCGGTTGGAGCGAATACCAACAAACACAATCGGTATGCGGCATTCAATTGCCAGCAGGATTGCAGCGCGCAGCCAAATTACCGCAACCTATTTTCACGCCTGCTACCAAGGCCAAAGCTGGCGAACATGATGAAAATATTGATTTTGCCACCTGTGAAAAAATTATCGGCCGCGCGCGCGCGGCCGAGGTTCGCGATACCGCTATTAGGCTCTATCAGGAAGCAGCCGATTACGCACTCACCAAGGGCATCATCATCGCTGACACCAAGTTTGAATTTGGCTTGGACACACACGATCAACTGCACCTGATTGACGAAGCGCTGACGCCGGATTCATCCCGCTTCTGGCCGCTAGCGAGTTATAAAGTAGGCGAATCGCCAGAAAGTTTTGATAAGCAATACATTCGCAACTGGCTCGATTCAATTGGTTTCAACCGCAAACCACCTGCGCCTTCTGTGCCCGCCGACATTGCACAAAAAACCAGTGATAAATATCGCGAAGCACTCGTTCGCCTAATGCAGCCGTAACCGTCTGACATATCAATGTTCGTTGCGAATAGCGTCTATTCGGCGCGAAACCGTTGAAGTCACCCCATATTTATCGTCAACCATGGCTGAAAACTCGACGGTATAGCCCCATGTATCACAATAATGATAATCCCATGCGGTAACACCCAAATTATTAAACCTGACTTGGCGATAGGGGGGCCGATACTGGCCAGCACCGCTTCCGCCGTATTGCCCGCACCGATTTTTTCAAGCATTGTGTCGGTCAAAACATTTTGGACCCGCTCAGCGATGCCGTCTTTATTCATGTCGACTGCATACGTGGTCACGCCCAGCGGCCCACTGGTATAAAACCATCGTGCGCCGGAATCAAGCCGAATCGCCAGAGCTGGCTCACCATACAGGCGGCGCAATGCAGTTTCAGTAGCGCCCACGCTCAGTTGGGTTGCGCAAGCACTTAGCAAGCTCAGGCAGAGTGTGGCCGTAATCGCCACCGGGGTAATTCGCAAAAATTTTGCGACCGGTTCTGCCTTATTCATCATCGTTTGGCCGCATTCATTTATTTTTATACGGACACCAACATTTTGATTGCAAGGGCCAGTAAAAATATCATGAATATTTTTTTGAGCATGGCTACCGGTAACTTGTGCGCGAGCTTGGCGCCAATCGGGGCGATAAGAAAACTGGTCATCGCAATACCCATAAAAGCGGGCACGTAAACGTAGCCTACACTCCATTTAGGCAGATCAGAATCCATCAGCCCCGTAATGACGTAACCTAGCGTCCCGGCGAGCGCAATCGGGAAGCCAACTGCTGATGAAGTGCCTATTGCTTCATGAATTTTTACATTGCACCATGCTAAAAAGTTGATGGTCAATACCGCTCCGCCAATGCCCGCCAGGCTGGAAATAAATCCCATCACCGCACCAAAAATCAGCATGCCGCCCTGCCTAGGCAGTTCGCGATGCGATTGTTCGATGCCCGTTTGCGGCTTGATATTAAAAAGCAGTTGGATGGCTAAAAAACATATGAAGCCAACAAAGAAATATTTAAGAAATGCAGTACTCGAAAAATAGGCGAACACCGTACCCGCTAAAGTGCCGACAAGAATGCCTGGCGTCATTTGTTTTACTACGCGCCAGTTAACTGCGCCATGGGCATGATGCGCTCGTGCGCTGGCGAATGCGCCAGGCAGAATTGTGGCCATCGAGGTTGCTAATGCCATGTGAATCACATGTTCGTTCGAGAAGCCAAACCTAATAAAGGTTAACGACAAAACCGGCACCATCACCGCGCCGCCACCAATGCCCAATAGCCCCGCAAAAAAACCGACGACGACGCCCGCGGCCAAATAAATCAGGAGATATGAAAGTTCAAATGGCACGAAAATAATTTTATTTGATCAGCGGCACGCAAATGGCCAGTCGCACACATTAATTTATTTCGGCCAATTTGAAAATAATTTTCCATTCTGCCGCCGTCACTGGGGTAATAGATAGCCGATTGCCACGCTGCAATATACGCAGGGTTGTCAATTGCGCATGATCACGTAACTCTTGCAGGGAAACCAAACGCGTCTTTTTCACAAGCTGCACATCAACATTACACCAGCGCGGAGTTTCACGAGTTGATTTCGCATCAAAATATTTATTCTTGGGCTGGAACTGGGTTTCGTCCGGGTAAGCCATACTCGCCACCTCGGCAATACCAGCTACGCCGGGCTCAGCGCAAGATGAGTGATAGAACAACACACCATCACCTAGCTTCATATCATCACGCATAAAATTGCGCGCCTGGTAGTTACGCACTCCATACCACGCGATGGTCTGCGCCGCCTTCTTGGCTAAATCATCAATTGAAATATCGGAGGGCTCCGATTTCATCAGCCAATAGGCCATGGCATGTCAGTCAATTGCAAGAAGTTGGGGAGAGGGCGCGCACAAAGAAAAGCATACATAAAAATCTGTTTTAGTGTTCGCTTAGGCCGCACCTTGAACTTGAGGGTTCAAGGGTGGATGCCGACCGGATGCCATCAGGTTCGTCCGCGTAGGACGATCACACCGGCATCACTTGGGCCAGAATCCATCGACATAAGTCATTGGTCCAAAGGATGTAAACCTAAGCGAACGCTAAAACAGATTTAGGGACGGTTATGCACTATTTGACAGCATCGCAAGGATTGCCAAAACAGGACATGATAGAAGAATCAAAAAAGTTTTTCTTGGTCAGAAACCGCTTTTTCAATCATGTTTTCCATGTCCTGCATTTTACGCCTGACATACGCTTCGTCAACGGAAATATTTGGGGTTTTGGCGGCGCCGTTTGCCGTCACCCCTTGCAGAGTTTGCAAATGCTCATGTGCAATATTCAGCGCTACCATAATAGCAATGCGCTCGTTGCCCACGACCTTACCCGAGTCGCGGATTTCTTTCATTTTCTTGTTCAATAAATCTACTGAGGCCACTAACTGGCGCTCTTCACCATCGGGCGCGGCCACTCGAAACTCACGGCCCATCACGTTAATCGTGATGCCCTTTACTTCTTTACCAAGCTTGGCATTTTTTGATTCTTTGGTCACATCTTGTGCTGCACTCATAGACTCTCACTTTCCGCTTCAGGAATTTGCGCGAGCAATGTTTCCAGGCGGGTTTTTGCGTGGTCCAGTTTTTCCGACAGTCGCTTGACCTCGTCTGATTTGGTTGCAACAGATTGCCGTAACTCGTTATTTTCAGCGCGCAGGCGTTGGAACAGCGTCACAAAATGCGTGAGTTTGTCTTCAAAATGCTGAATTTCGGATTCCATTACTTTAATGTAGCGGAAAAACCCCAGCTAGGTCAATGCTCAAGCGCACAAAGTGAAGGTTTAATCTAAATGATGAATGCACTCGCAGACTTAAACCTAAAGCGGTCCGATACTGTCAAGATAGTTACATCAATGAATATTTTAATAAAACCCGCTCTGTCGAACTTATGAATTCACAAATGCCGATTTCAGGTGGCCCAAAAGGTACAACGTCAGAGCAGCAATTACGCCTGCTTGCGGACAATCTGCCTGCTTTAATTGCCTATTTCACAATCAACGGGCTGATGTGTCAATTTGCCAATAAAGCTTATGTAACAGCTTATGGCTTCACGATTGACTCCATCGTGGGCAAGAGCGTACCTGATGTGATTGGTGCAGAGGCCTACGCAGTGATCCAGCCTTATATTCTTCGCGTGATGGAAGGCGAGACCGTCAGCTATGAACGTCCGTTGATATTGCCGGACGGCAGCCAACGCGTGATTGAAGTGAATTTAATTCCGCACATTATTGGTGATGCAAAGCCACAGTCTGCATTTGTATTGATCACCGACATTACGAAATTCCGTCGAGCTGAGGAAGCGATTCGCGAAAGCGAAGACCGGATGCGAAAATTTGCCGATGCGACCAATGAAGGCATTGTCTTTTTTGACAGCGGTATCATTACTGATATAAACGAAGCGGGCGCGCGGCTGGTAAGACTGCCCGTTGAAAAAATTATTGGTCGGCAGATTCTAGATTTTGTCGCCCCGGATTCAGTTGAAACTGTGGCTAATAATATTCGTGCTGGCTTTGAACGCCCTTACGAAGCCAATATGTTACGCGCGGATGGCACTCTAGTGACCCTGGAATTTGCTGGCAAGGTTATTGTGCGTGACGGCAAAACTCTGCGTATGACGGTGGCGCGCGACATCAGCGAGCGCAAACAGGCGGAAGCACGCATTCAATTTTTGGCGCATCACGATATTCTGACTCATTTGCCGAACCGTGCGATGCTGTTGGACCGTTTGCAAATCATGCTGAATGTGGCGAAACGACAAGGTACCCAGGTCGGGGTATTGTTTATTGATCTGGATAATTTTAAAACCATTAACGACTCACTGGGCCACTATGCCGGTGATCAATTATTAAAGCGGCTGGCCCAGCGCCTTCAAGCCTGTTTGCGCAGCGTGGATTTAGTCGGTCGCTTGGGCGGCGATGAATTTTTGGTCATCATCAGCGGGCTCGAATGCACCGAAGATGTGATACCGATTGCTGAAAAAATTGCGGAATGCATCAGTGAGCCGTTTGCGTTGGAAGGCCAGACGCTTGGGGTCTCGGGTTCAATCGGTATCAGCATGTACCCCCAGGATGGTGAAAACACTGACACCCTGATTCGTAACGCAGATGCGGCCATGTATCTTGCCAAAGAACGTGGCCGCAGCAATTTTCAGTTTTTTATGCCGAGTCTGACCAAGTCAGCGGCAAATTCACTTTCAATAGAATCAGGCATTCGCAAAGCAATCAAGAACGTTGAATTTGTCCTGCATTATCAACCTGAAGTAGTTTCACAAACAGGTGTGATCAACGCGGTGGAAGCGCTAATCCGCTGGAAGCATCCTGACTTAGGTTTGCTCGGCCCCGATAAATTTATATCATTTGCAGAACATCGTGGCCTCATCATGCCGATTGGCCGCTGGGTGATTAATGAAGCCATTCGCCAGTGCAAAGAATGGCTTGACGTGGGCTTGCGGATACCCATAGCAATCAATATCTCGGCAGTACAGTTCAAACAAAAAGATTTAGTCGAACTCATCGCCGCCAATTTAAAATCATATGATTTGCCGGGCGAGTTACTGGAACTTGAGCTGACCGAAAGTCTGTTTCTCGAGGATGTGACCGCCATGACCAAAACTTTAAGTCGCCTTAAAGATTTGGGTGTCACTCTGGCCGTGGATGATTTTGGTACCGGCTATTCATCACTGGCCTATTTAAAACGCTACCCTATCGACAAAATAAAGATTGATCGATCATTCATCAGCGACATTCCCTATAATGCTGATGATGTTGCCATCACAACGGCGATTATAAATCTTGCCGACAGCCTCGGACTTCAAGTCGTTGCAGAGGGCGTAGAAACTCAGGAGCAGGCAGACTTCCTCGAGCGCTATCACTGTGATTATATTCAAGGCTATCTCGTCTCGTACCCATTGCCGCCGGATGAAATTTTTGCGTGGATGAAGCAACGCAAATTTGTAATCGCAGTATAAATCTTTGAGCGCCTGATTATTCGTGAATCATCTGCTGGGGCCGTATAACAAAAAGAAAATTAAAAACTGGTTAGGCGTCACCCATATCAACCCAGCAGCTGTAACTCAAACTGCTTCAGCAAGCGGCTCCGTTGTGATGCACTATCAAAGCCGTTAACGCGGACGAATACTGAAACATTCGCGCACGTTAGCTTCCGTCCAGGCACACTTCTCATCGAAAGAATTGCGACTAGTTTCTGGCTTGATGGATAGTGGTGATCAGGCAGATCCAACAATGATCTGCCGCGCTTTTCCAGCGATTGAACGGGTTGGCCGCGAGGCATGATAGATGTGTTGGCGGCTGCAAAAATAGGTTGCGCCATACCTTTCAATCGTCGTTCAGCACTGATGTCGTACATGAACGCGAACACCAAAGCCGTCGTCTTTCTTTGGCTCTAAAATCGGATTTTTGCGTTGCATTATTCAATGTATCAGTGCGTTATTACCAAACGCGCTAAGTTGCTGACACCTGTCGCTGCAGTGACAAATTTAAAAACAATATGCGACTGGTTTGGCGGCACGCAAACAACAGTCCTGCGGCTGAAATAATGCCGATGAAGTCATATCGTGCCCGCTTTTTTAAACGCAAGCGTTTTGCGTTTAAAACAATATCACCACGCGCTGTTCTTTTAACAAATGGCGGTGACCAACCGGGTTCACAGACACGCTAAAAATCCGCCTTAACCGATAGTTGAAAACTCCGTGGCGCCTGATAGGTGTATTGATCGCCGACCAAGACCTTGCCCGTGCTAATCGAAGTTACCTTCTGCTGATTCAGCAAATTAAACACATTCACTTGGAGCTTAAGCGCTTTAAAATTATCCGCGATATGCCGGAAGGTGTAGGACGTACCCAGATCCACATTGTTGTAAGCCGCTAATTTATAGAAGTCATAAGCAGCCGGGTTAGCTGCGTTGTAATCCTGCATATAGTTAGCACCGGTTCGCTTGTATATAAGCGATGCTGCCCATGGGCCGCTTTTGTATAGCGCCCCTGCAGCTGCAGTCATTTCTGGCGATTTGGAAATTATTTTCCCGGTATCAATTGAGGTGGCGCGATTCACTGAGCCGTTAACGTAAATGGCGAAGCCACTGCCGAGCAGATAGGTAATCTGACCCTCGAACCCTTTGTAGGTTGCGCCACCGAGATTGACATAGGCTGCGGCTGTACCTGCAAGACCATTCGAGACATATTTATTTTTGAAATCGATGCGATAAATATCTGCATCCCAGACTAGGTTGCCGGACTTGCTTACTACGCCAAGTTGATAATTGGTGGACAGCTGTGGATCGCTGCTATTTTTAGTAGGGTCTGCAATGTAGAACGATTTCAAATCCGGTATCTGAAATCCTTTGGCATATTGTGCGTACAGCGCGAAACCGGAACTCAATTGTTGGTTGACGGTGAGGAACGGTAAGGCCGCATGATAATCGACCGATGCAGTTTGCGGTAAGCGCGTGGTTTGATTGACAAGCGCATTAACTGAGCGAGTAATGCTCACCAGCTTAATGCCTGGTGTTACTTGAGTTCCCGCCGCCAGCTCCCATTCAAACTCGGCGAAGGGCTGCAGATTTTTAATAGAAGACTGCTGGTCGAATAGAATACTGGGGTTTTGCACAGGCGCGGGCTTGGTCTCACGCGGGTCACGAACGCCGAGCGTCAAGTCAAGATCATACTGATGGCGGTCTGTATCGGAATGCTCAACCCAGGCACCGAAGCGCAGCAGGCCTGGTGAAAATTGCCTGGTTGCATCAAAGATGCCGCCATACACACGATATTTATTTTGCTTGTCGACGCCGGGAATATTCTTGTTACCCGCGCCACCGATTTTGGTTCCTGGCACAGTAAGGCCAGTGGGGTCGGTTGAGGAAATTGTCTGGTTGTTATATGCATAAGTGTACAACTTCGCATCTGTTGTCCAACCGCCATCCCAAAAAGTTTGCAGCCGCAGATATTCAAGATCCGTATCTTTGTCTGTATGGTTAAAGCCCGCATAATTAAAGCTGGTGGGATCGTTATTGAGGCTGAAATTTTTACCGAACTGCGTCACCTGTGCCAGTGTTGGGCCACTATTGTTATCGGGTTGAATATAGGTGATCTTGTTAACCGAAGTGAATAAGGTCAGGGTGGAAGATTGGCCGACAGGGCGTTGAAATTTGCCGGTGAAGTTATCGCTTTTGATTTTATTCAGCGTGAGATAACCATCCGATTGCAAATGCTGAAAATTCAATTGCACAGTTGCGTTGTTCCAGTCAGCCAAACGACCACTCTCATACGACACGCCCGCCAGACGGGTATTCCATGTTCCGGCAGAACCGAACACGCTGACCGCTCGTTCATCGAGCGGTTTTTTGGAAAACAAATTGATAGACCCGCCAAAAGTTGCCTGGCCCAGGTTACTTGCATTGCCCGGCCCTCGTTCCACGACGGCACCACCAATGACTGATGCTGGAAAAAAAGAGGTCGAATGATGCGCCGGGTTGTTAGTGTCACCCCAGGGAATACCATCGAACGTAATATTGTACTGATCATCGCTGAATCCACGCATCGTGGTTTTGGTCTCACTCAGGCCGGGGCCGTTGGCAGAATCGCCGGACATGCTGGGTGCCACATTAACCACACGACTGTATTCTGCGGTCGGGGCCACCGAGCTTTCAATAAATTCGCGCGTGATGATGGATTGAGGCTGGGTGGCATCCAGACTGGATTGGGTAGGCGCCAATGCTGATGCAGAGTCTTTACCATCTTTGTTATAAGCGCCCGATTTGGCATTGATCGTTATGGTTTCAAGCTTGGTTGCTTCTTTCGGTTGGGACAAAGCGGCCAATTTAATTGCATCATCGGCCCTGACCGGTTCTTTAGCCTCCTGTGCAACCGCAACCGGCCATTGCGACATGGTTAACAATGCGGCGGCAATGGCCGCCGGAAGAGTGGCGCGGCGAATAGACAAGCTCATTATGAGATACCTTTTTTGTTTGTGAAGTGGCAACTGTTATGGTCACCAGAGACGCTAAAACATCGTTGGAGTTTATGGGCCGCATGTGACGACGGCGTGACGATTGCGTTACAGCTACGGTTTAAAATCAATGCCTCAGCCGGCATCTTTAATATTTAAATATTCGCTGCAGCAATCGCGTCATAGCTTCCCCTCTTCCATGAATACTCCACGCAACCGCGTACAATCTTGATCGTGTAAGGTGCTGCGCTGCTTATTTTTAAAGCAGTGAAGTTAAACGGGAAACGTGTGACTCTGTACTCTTAAGAGGAATCACGCACTGCCCCCGCAACGGTGATTGGGTATTTTGATGCGCATAACCACTGGATAGTTTTTATCCGGGAAGGGTGCATCAAACAGTGATGAGCATTCAGCAATGATTCATGACTAACCCATCAGTCCGGATACCGGCCTCGCAACGTGGTGTGCATCTATTTTGGCTGCATCGCACCACGATGGTGTGTGCAGATTGACATTATCTGCACATGAAGATTCATGTGGCTTGCGGGGACGCTTGCTGCTTTTTTGAAACTTATTATGAAATCCTTTTTTATTGCTGGCCCTGGTTTTATTTTTTCATCTCCACTGGCGATTCTGCCCGCCGCTATTGCCGTAATGCTTTCTACGCATGTTGCCGCTCAATCCTCGCCCACTAACGACGCAACGCCTGCTCTTAATAATATGGTAGTAACCGCAACACGCACTCTACAAGACGCTGACACCGCGCTGGCGCAAATCAGCGTCATCACGCGTGCTGACATTGAGGCGGCCGGCTTGGTTAATCTCACCGAACTATTGCAACGCAAAGCGGGCGTGGAAATTCGCGCTACTGGCGGTGCGGGGCAGCCGTCCGGCGTCTTTATTCGTGGCGCCAATAGTCAGCATACCCTCGTGCTAGTGGATGGCTTGCGACTGGGCTCATCAACTTCTGGGGCCGCCGCTTTTGAAAATATTCCACTGGATTTAATCGAGCGTATTGAAGTCGTCAAAGGCCCGCTTTCCGGCGTTTATGGTTCGGATGCTATTGGCGGCGTTGTACAGATTTTTACGCGCAATACGGACAAGCCACGCCTTAGTGCCGAAGTCGGTGTCGGCTCGAACTCGACACACTTGTTCAGCGCAGGCTTTACCGCTGCCGAAAATAAAACTTCTATTACTTTGAATGCCGGTTATCGCGAAGTGAATGCGCGTTCGGCATCCAACGAACTGGCGGGCCGCTATATCTATAATCCAGATCGCGATCCCTACAGCAACGCGAATGTGCTTTTGAAACTCTCGCATACACTTTGGCAAGGTGAAACTATTTCAGCCACTGCCTGGCAATCTGTTGGCCGCACTCAATACGATGCGGGCGCCGACAATAATCCCTCCAATAAACAAATCCTCTCGGGCATTCAGCTGATGTCTGAAAATGAATTGTCGCCCGGCTGGAAATCAAATATTCGGATCGGCCAAACCACGGACGATATCTGCATTGCTTCATCGTTTCCCGGCACTTTCAAGACCGGGCAAAATCAGGCTATTTGGCTAAATCAATTCAGCACTGTCAACGGCAGCATGAACGCAGGATTGGAATGGCGTGAAGAAAAAGTAGCCTCTACTACGGGCTATACCAACAGGATTCGCACTACCAGCGCGATATTTGCAAGCTATCTGGAGCACCGCGATGCGAATCAGCTGGAACTTACAGTGCGCCGTGATCAGGAAGATCAATTCGGCAGTCGCAATACCGGCTCACTTTCATACGGTTTTCAATTGACACCGCAAACATTGCTTTATGCCAAAGGTGGGCGGGCATTTCGTGCGCCGAGCTTTAATGACTTGTACTATCCGGGATTTTCAAACCCGTTATTGTTGCCGGAACGTGGCGAACAAATTGAAGGAGGCGTAAAGTTTTCTAATGGCCGCTATCGCGCCAGCGCTGTATATTTTGATCATAAAATTAATGATCTAATTCTCTACGATTTTGCTACCTCGCGTCCGCAAAATATTCGTCGTGCCCGAATCAAAGGCTGGGAGCTGAACGCCAGTACGCGTATGGCAGGCTTTGATTTCGTAGCCGCGTTAACCATTCAAAAACCAGTGGATGCAGACTCTAATCAGCAGCTACGTTCACGTGCCAGACAGTTCGGCAATGTGAGCGTCGCACGAACATGGGGCGCATGGTCATTTAGCACTGACATTACTAGTAGCAGCGCAAGGTTTGATTCCGCGAATGAAGCGGCGACTACAACCATGAGTGGCTATGCATTGTTCAATTCGAATGTACGTTACCGCGTGGATAAAACTTGGACAGTTGATATGAGCGCAACCAATCTGGGAAACCGGGATTACGTTCTGGCGCGTGGCTACAACCAGCCTTGCCGCACCTTCTTTGTAGCGATACAGGCGGTGGCATTTTAAGTCAGCTTGAATGATGCTTAGCGGCTCTACTGGGGCGTTTATGTGTTCATGTAATTCGCCACCTGCACATTCCCAAAGCCTAATTACCTGAAAGGATGACTTTTTATAATGATTTCGACGGATATAAAGGTCGCGTTGGCTTACGCATAGGTTCTTTGGTCATCTTGTCCATCAGATAAGCAATCGCGGCGTCCAGTTGTGCATCGCCGCCATTGAATGTTGCATGAGGCAAATTATCTACGCGAATATCCGGGGCAACACCAACCCCTTCGGTAATCCACGCGTTCTCTTTTTCGTTATCTACAAACACGCCTGATTCAGCAGCACGCGCAATACCGTTATCGCGCAGTCTATTGAAATCCGATAACCAAATACCTGCGCCAGCGGTAGTCACACCAATCAAGGGCGCAATAGCAAGGCGTTTCAATCCTTGCGCCATAGTTTCGCCATCCGAATAAGTATCGGCATCAATCAATGCGACGATATGGCCACGAAATGCCAATTGCTGGTTAGACTGAAAGGTATCAGCGGTGCGCGATTGCCAAAAATGCCATGCGCGACGCTGCAGCTTTTCAATAATCCAGCTATCAATAGAGCCGCCACGATTGTGGCGCAGATCAATAATCAGCCCCTCACGAGCAAACACCGGATAGAACTCCCGCGCCCACCGCGCAATATCGTTCGGCCCCATCGCTTGCAAATGCACATAGCCAATACGTTGATTGCTGCTGTTTTCCACTTTGATATTGCGCTCTCGCTCCCAGGCTAAATAACGCAGCTCACGGTCACGGCGCGTATCAACTGGATACACAATCACATCGCGAAGTTTTCCATTGTGGTCAGACATGGTCAGCAGCACCTGCTTTTGCGTCTGATTACGTAACAGCTCACCCAAATTAACCGCAAGGTTAGCGGCGATGCCATTTACCGCCAAAATCGTTTCGCCGATTTTCACATTCACTTCCGGTCTCGCCAGCGGGCTGCGCTCTTCCAGCAATTCAGGGTCGCCACCAAAGATCTTGGTAATGCGGAAACCTTGCGGTGTTTTCTCCGCATCGGCACCGAGACTCGATACATCAATGGTATCCTGACCACGCCTTAAATCGTTGGTATTAACTTGACTATGCAAAGCTGCGACTTCTGCTGTCATTTGCGCGATCACATCATTAACTTCCGCGCGATCCGTGACGCGAGCCATCAAAGGTTCATATCTGGCGCGGGCTTTTCGCCAATCGACACCATGCATATCTTTGTCGTAAAAATAATCGCGATGCAAGCGCCAGGCATCGACAAACATCTGTTTCCACTCTTCGCGTGGATCAACCGGGAAAGTCCAGTCGCGCAGGTTCACGGCAAATTTAGCCTGTTCAGGTGGCGGTGGAGCCGCCTTACCCGTTTCGAAAACAAATAGATCGTTCGCGCGCCGAATAAAAATTTTCTTTCGATCCTGCGTCAAGCGGTAAGTGCGAATTTCATCAAAGAACAAATCTAGTGTTGCGGGTAAAACGGCTGGTGATTCAATCGCCACCGAGCGCAATGACTGTTTGGCCTCCACAGTCGATTCAGTAACCACTAAATAAAGTCGTTTGCCGTCTGTGGAAAGTGAGCTGTAGTTACCCGCCGCAACCGGCACTTCATACAATCGGCTTGCAACGCCATTCAATACCAGAGGGCTGATTTTCACGGCAACATCAGTCTGAATATTCTGCGAGGCATCCTCGCCAGAAGCCGCGCCAGCGCTAGAGTTTGACTGGGGGTCTGTGGATCTTTTTAACTTTTCATCAGGCTTTGTGTTTTGTTTTTTTTCCGGCGGCTGCAATTCGTCCGTAGGCAAAAACGGCCAGCGCGCTTGCGGATCCAAAGCCAACGCATAGATTTTCGTCTGCCGATCAAAAAACGGTTCAGGGTTGCGTTGTCCCCATGGGCTGGTCACCAACGATTGCAGATTGCGCTTGGATATAAAATACAACCATTTTCCATCCGGGCTAAAAGCGGCATCGCGGGCATCATAACGGTCGCTGGTAATTTGTGTGCGCTGACCGGTTGCAATCTCGATGAGATACATCGCTTCGAAAAAATTGTCGCCGCTTTTGCTAAACGCAATCCAGCGGCTATCAGGCGACCATACGATGGTTTCGTATTCATCATTGGTGCTGCGATCAATTTGACGGTCTTCGCCACTGGCCAAATTAAGCAGGAACAGTCGGCGATCTTTGTCGGCATGCGCAACCCATTTGCCATCCGGGGACGGCGAAGCGCGCTGCCTCAATACCGTCGCATTCTTAGTCAACTGCTTTCCCGGCCCCACCCCATTAGCCGGATAGCGCCATAGTTCGACTTCGCCTGACGTATCGGCAAAAGCGTAAATCGATTTACCGTCTGGCGCAAACATGGCATCGCGGGCGCGCAATTCGCTTTCACGCGTTATTTCAATTCGACGACCAGCACCCACAGGAGCTATAAAAACCTGACCACGTGCGGTGATAGCCACTCGATCTCCATTGGGCGACGCCTCAATTTGGCTCACAAAATCCCATGGCGTCTTGACCCAGCGGGTACGGGTATGCTCAAAATCAGACTGTAGCGTGATGCTGAGTTTTTTATCCGCACGGCTAGCCGTATCGAACACATAAATATCGGCACCGCGCTGATAGGCAATAGTCCTGCCATCGGCAGCAATTGATGCGCCACGAATATCAAACTCCTGATACTTTGTGTGCTGGACAAGATCACCCCCATTGGCATCCATCGACCATAAATTAAAACTACCCTCGCGATCCGAAAGAAAATACAGGCGGTTGTTCCCGCACATGGGCTGACGGCTGGTGCCTTTATAGTCACCAGTTAAAAGTATCGCTTCAGAATTGTTTTCAGTTTTGTTTTCGGTTTTATGATTAGCGCCTGCTTCAAATTTCCATATCTGTTGTACCAGCCCGCCTTGATAACGCTTCACGTTGTCTGAATTTAGCGGCTGGCGGGTAAAATACAGCGGGCTGCCGTCCTGGCGATTATTGCCACTTGAAGAATTGCGCAGGTAGCAACCTTCGCCCGCCTCAGCGAGCGGAATTGGCAAGCTAATACGGGTATTTACATCAATCGTGTACAGCCGCATCATCGGTTTGCCGGAGTAGCGTGCAGTGGCGTAAATTACTTTGCCGTCCCGCGTCCATCCCTGCACGCGGGCCGTATCGCCTTCAAACGTAAGGCGTGTCGGCTGGCCGCCAGAAATAGGCATGACATAGACCTCCGCCGGGCCTTCATAACGTCCGGTGAAGGCAACCCATTTCCCATCCGGCGAAATAGCGGGGTTTGATTCTTCCGATAGATGCGTCGTCAACCGTTGCGCGACACCGCCCGCGATATTGGCCCGCCACAAATCACCTTCAGCGACAAATACCAGCGTATCGCCTGAAACCGCCGGTTGGCGAAAGTAACCCAATTCTGCATACGCATTGGCAGACATGATCAACGCGGCATATAGACTCAGGAACAGGCTCGTAAAAATCATTTGGTAAACATGCTTCATCAAAATTCCCTCACTGAATATTTTCGGGCATCGTACATAAGACAATTTTTTAAACAAGCGTGACTGTAGCAGTTTGCGGCCCTGCAGATAAGCCTGCTGCATCGTCCGACTTTACTTGTCGAAGCATCCCGGCATGATGGAAATCTGTTATCTTCTGGCGATGACCCCTGATGCTGTTGACCTCTCACAAATCAAGCGCGCGCTTGTCGTTAAGCTTCGCCATCACGGTGATGTTTTGCTTACCTCTCCAGTTTTTCAGGTTCTGAAAAACCATGCTCCCCATATTGAGGTGGATGCGCTGGTTTATCACGACACCCGCGAAATGTTAACCGAGCACCCCGCCGTTTCGGCAGTCTTCACCATAGATCGGGATTGGAAAAATCTCAATCCATTCGCGCAAGGCTCACATGAATGGGCATTGCTGCGCGCGCTGCGCATGCGACGCTATGATTTAGTATTGCATCTGACCGAGCATCCACGCGGGGCATGGCTCACGCGTTTACTAAAGCCCAAATATTCGGTTGCACAACGAGCCATGGGCATCAATGAAGGACGTGATTCGCGTTGGTGGAAATCGAGCTTTACGCATACATATCCCACCCCACGTGCTACATTTCGGCACACCGTAGAAAGCAATCTGGATGCGCTCCGCCGGATCGGCGTACAACCTGTCACAGCTGAAAAACAGTTGGTATTAGTACCCGGCAAGACCGCAAATGAAAAAGTCATGGGGCTGTTGGCTGCTCAGGGGGTCGAGCCGAAACGCTTCATTCATATTCACCCAACTTCCCGCTGGTACTTCAAGACCTGGCCTGCCGAAAAATTTGCCGCCCTAATTTTAGAGTTGGGCCGAGCGGGCTTGAAAGTCGTGCTCACGGCGGCGCCGACTGCGGATGAGCGCGCCATGATTGCTGCCATCAAAACTGAACTAAAAGCCCCCGTGGTGGATTTAACTGGCGCTCTGTCTCTGAAAGAATTAGCGGCGTTGACCGGCCAGGCACGTGCGTTTGTCGGGGTTGATTCCGCACCGATGCATATGGCTGCCGCCATGCAAACCCCAACGGTAGCCTTGTTTGGGCCGTCCGGCGAAGCGCACTGGGGGCCGTGGGGAGTGGTGCACCGCATTGTCGCTTCGCAGAATCCGCGCCATACCTGTCGCCCTTGTGGCAACGATGGCTGCGGCGGCTCGAAAGTCAGTGAATGTTTGACCGAGCTGCCGGTCTCGCAAGTGCTGGCAGCGCTCAATGAATTGCTGGCCACACAATCCGGTCATTAAGGTCACTTCATGAAACTCGCCCTGATTCGTGCCAAATATAATCCGTTTGGCGGTGCAGAACGTTTTTTAAATGACGCGGTGGCGGCGTTATCCAGCAGCGATCTTGAGATAGCCCCGACTTTGTTTACACGTGAATGGCCCGCTCAGTCTGAAACCTCGCTCGCGCACCGCATTATTAACCCGCGTTATGCAACCTCGCACGGGCGTGATCGCGGCTTTGCACAAGCTGTATGTAGTGCATTGGCCGAAGATTCATTTGACTTGGTGCAATCCTATGAACGTTTGCCTTGCTGCGATATTTATCATGCAGTTGATGGCGTGCACGCCGAATGGTTACGCCAACGTCGCCGTATTTCAGGCAGAATCCGATCCGTCGGGATGGCGTTAAATCCGCGCCATCGCTACGTGCTGGCTGCTGAACGGGCGATGTTTACCTCACCTCGTTTCAAAGCGGCCATCTGTATTTCCGAGATGGTAAAAAATGACATCCTGCGCCACTTTAATATTGATCCTGCCCGGCTGCACGTCATTTATAGTGGCGTGGACACCACAAAATTTTCGCCTGCGCTGCGCACTGAATTTCGCGATGCGACCCGATCAAAATTAGCCATTCCACTGGATGCGCCGGTTGTTTTATTTGTCGGCTCAGGCTTTGAACGCAAAGGGCTGTCCACTTTTTTACGCGCTCTGACCGCGTCAAAAAAACATTATGGCATCGTGGTGGGTAAAGATAAAAACAACGCTCGTTTTCTGGACATGACCCAAAAATTGGGCTTACGAAATCGGGTGAGCTTCATTGGTGGCGTGTCCGATGCGCGTCCCTATTACGCTGCCAGCGATGTCTTTGTGTTGCCCACACTATATGAACCGTTTGGCCTGGTGTGTCTTGAAGCGATGGCCTGTGGCGTGCCGGTGATTACCAGCACTTCAGCTGGCGCTGCCGAGCTGATTCAGGCGGGCGTGAATGGCTATGTCTGTGATGCACTGGATGTTACGGCGATTCATCAAGCCATTCAGCAGGTCACGGCGGTCGGCGATCAGAGCAAGATGAATATTGCGGCCCGCAATACGGCGCTAAAATTTTCACCGCAGATAATGTCGGCGCAATATGTTGCGCTTTATCGTCAACTACTGAATACCTAACAGCCTGTCGGATTAAAAGAATCGATGCGAAAAATGATCTGGACTTCAGCATATTTTCCGCTTTTGAAGCCAATGGTTGTTCCCTTGGCGCGAGAAAGCGGAAAAATATCCAGCGTTCAGATCATTTTGCAGCCGATTCTCTTTCAGTCCTGCCCGCCGCTAGCGTATCAACGTAGTCTTAGGCACGTAAACTAGCGTCTTTACTATTTTTGGCAACCGAGCAAAACATTCATGCCCACTTCACCTCCCATGCTCACGACACCATCAACGCCCGCAACATTTGCAGATGACAGACGTTTATACAAACGTCTGTTCGGCTATGTAAAACCCTATAAATGGGTCTTCATTGGTAGCTGCGTGGCGATGGCGGTGGGCGGGGCGGTTGAGGGCTCATTTGCGCTATTTTTAAGATACATGCTGGGCACCTTATTTGAAGAAGCGAATCCCCAAAGCGCGGCGTTTGCAGCGATCGGTATTGTGGTGATTTTTTTTATCAGTGGCATGTCGCATTTCATTTCCGGCTATGGCATGCAGTGGGTGGGCAATAAAGTGATCGTCGATTTCCGCAATCAAATGTTTCAACGCCTGATTCGTTTGCCAGCGCCTTATTTTGATCAAAGCACTATCGGGACGCTGTTATCCAAGGTAACCAATGACGTGATTGGCGTTCAGGATGCCTCCACCACCGCACTGAACGCGATGGTGCGCGGCGGCACTACTTTAATCGTGTTGCTGTACACCCTGTTTTCGGTCAATTGGAAACTCACGCTGATTACTTTTGCATCAATTCCAGTGTTGGCGATCATCATCAGGGCATTTGGCCGGCGTCTTCGTTTGATCAGCCGTCAGGCACAAACTGCGCACGCGGGCATCACCGATGTGTTGGAAGAATCTATTCGCGGTCAGAAAGTGATCAAAGTTTTCGGTGGTGAAAGTTATGAAGCAAAACGATTTGACCAAGCGGCCAACGCGGTCCGGCGTATCAACATGAAACATAGCGCAGCAGCAGCTGCTGCTACTCCAATGACGCATATTATTGTGGCCAGCGCCATCGCGCTGATTGTTTATCTGGCAGTGAGTAAAACCTTAGGCACGGCGATGACGTCTGCGGATTTCGTTACGTTTATTGTGGCCTCTGCGGGACTTGTGCCGCAAATAAAAGGCTTGGCCAGCATTAGTGAGCGTTTGCAAAAAGGTCTCGCCTCGGCTGAAAGCGTATTCGAGCTAATCGATGCTAAACCCGAAGCTGACCAAGGCATCATTGCGCTCGAACGGGCTGAAGGCCGCATTCGCTTTGAACATATATCACTTCAATATACAAACCAGGCAACGCCCGCATTAAATGATGTTTCGCTCAACATTCAGGCTGGTGAAACGATTGCGCTGGTGGGCCCTTCCGGCGGCGGCAAGACCAGCTTTGTGAATTTGGTGCCACGTTTTTTTGCGCCGACAGCGGGCACCATTTACATTGACGATTACTCACTTGCCGATGTAAAGCTGGTTGATCTACGCCGCCAGATTGCATTAGTTAGCCAGGATGTCGTGCTGTTCAATGACACCGTGGCCGCTAATATCGCATATGGACACGAAGGCCAAGCCACCATTAAGGAAATAACCGAGGCAGCACGCGCGGCGAATTGCCTGGACTTTATTAATGCATTACCGCACGGCTTTGAAACATCGATTGGTGAAAATGGCTCAAGGCTATCAGGCGGTCAGCGCCAACGACTGGCGATTGCGCGCGCACTGCTAAAAAATGCACCCATTTTATTACTCGATGAAGCCACCTCGGCCCTGGATAGTGAGTCCGAGCGTGCCGTACAAATCGCACTGGATACCTTGATGCAAGGCCGCACTACCATCGTCGTTGCCCACCGCCTCTCGACCATTGAAAATGCTGATCGCATTGTCGTGATGGAGCATGGACGCATTGTTGAAACAGGCCCGCATGCCGAATTGATCAAGCAGTCCGGGCTTTATGCCAGCTTGCATCGGCTGCAGTTTGCGCAAAACTAAACGCCGAGCTCAATCACCGCACTTAATCACCGCACCACAACATTCAATAATGCTCAGCAACCCACCATAACACTCAACTAAAAATATACGCATCCATCGCCAGCACGTCACCCACAAAGCCCGAAAATTTACGCTCTACGTGATAGTCAGTGCCGGCTGCACCCAAGACTACAAACAACGGTAGCAAATGTTCTTCACTGGGATGTGCGCGCACAGCATGCGGCGCGGCATCTCGATAGGCCAGCAACGCGTCACGATCTCGGGCTTTGATATGTTCAAACATCCACGACTGGAATTCGTGTGCGTAATTTTTTTCGCCTAACTTACCGCCGCCCGCAAACCAGTCACGCAGGTTATGGGTAAGGTGGCCGGAGCCGACAATCAGCACATTTTGTTCCCGCAGCGCAGCCAACGCGCGGCCAACCCGGTAATGATGTGCGGGCCCCAGTGAAGGTTGCACCGAAAGCTGCACAATCGGCACATCGGCTTCAGGATACATTTTCAATAGAGGCACCCAAGTGCCATGATCAAAACCGCGACAATCGTCAATAGCCGCTGTAATGCCTGCCAACTTGAGAAGCGCAAGCGCCTGCAACGCCACCGCGGGCGCGCCGGGCGCTGAATATTTGATGCTATAAAGCGCGTCCGGGAACCCACCAAAATCATAAATCATGTCAGGCCGTTCGTTACCGGACAACATGGGCAAATTTGTCTCCCAGTGCGCAGTCACCATTAACACTGCAGTCGGCGCAGATATGGATTGTGCAAGTTGTGCCCACACCTCGCCAGCCGCGCCTGCATCAAGGGCGTGCAGGGGTGAGCCATGCGATAAAAATAGTGCGGGCAACATCGTAACGCTTTATGTCATTACGTCGCTAGGCCGACAGCTTTCAATGCTTCTTGCACTTTAGGGCGAGCACCCACGCGGCCCATAAAATCCTGCAACACAGGCCACTTTGAAAGATCAATGCCGACCCACTGACACCAGTTCAGCACTGTAAATAAATATCCGTCTGCTACCGTGAAGGTGTCACCCATTAAGTACTTCTTGCCGTCCAGTTTTTTAGATAGCCAGTCGAGACGTTTGCCTGATTTCTCAATAGTCTTTTCGCGCGTATCGGCGTTCATGGTGGGATCAAACATGCTGCCAATGACTTTATGCAATTCCGAGTTAATGTAGGTCAGCCACTCCTGGAGGCGATAGCGTTCCAACGTGCCCGCCTTGGGAGCTAATGCTGACTCTGGCTTTTGATCGGCGATGTACTGCAGGATCGCCACGCCTTCGCTCAAGCCTTGCCCGCTATCCATCACGATGTAAGGCACATAACCTTTATCGTGAATCGCATAGAAATCTGCACCGTCTTCAGTGGTGTGGGTTTTCAAATCAACCTTGGTGAGGTCATAGGAAATACCGGCTTCGTGCAAGGCAATATTGGAAGCCAGTGAGCAGGACGCAGCAGAAAAATAAAGTTTCATAATAGGCTTTCTGTCCGGTTAAAAAATAAATACCGCTGATAAAAAAACAAGCGGGCAACTGAATCTTTCCGCCTGTGCGGTGTTGCGATCATGTATGTGATCGGGAGACGCACTTAGATACCAGGCCGCTCAATCGCACTACGAAAACATTCGTCGATTTTTTTAACAAGCGGTTTCAGGGTTGCAAGCATTGGGACTTACCGCTCATTACGCTGATGACAGGCAGCGCTGAGTTTGCGAAGCAGGCGCAGTAGCAGTACCGCAGCTATCAGAAATACAGGATGCGGAAATCCCCTTCGTTGATTTGATCCTGCTAACAACGCAGAGGAAATGATGTAACCCGCATTCATCTAATGACCCTGTTGGTTTTCTACCGTAAGGCTTTTTCGCGCGCTGTCCAGTATAAAAGCGCAATCAACAAAACATACGGCAGCATGGACAGCAAATCGGCGTTTGGGCCTTCGAAAAACGGATTGCTTTTGGTTGACCAATCGGTAATAGCCTTATCAAAATCGGTCAATACACCAGCAGAGAAAGCGATAATAATGCCGGCCAGCGCGCCGCCCGCAATATAGCCGGATGACAGCAACACGCCCGGACTACGATCACCTGCGGCGGTGCGTTCGTCCTCACTGGCGTTGATGTATTTAACTTGTTTGTTACGGCGACGATCCACCAGCCAGCGTACCATGCCGCCTACAAAAATCGGCGCAGATGAAGATAGCGGCAAATACACACCGACCGCAAAGGGTAAAGATGGCACACCGGACATTTCCAGAATCAAGGCAATCATCACCCCGAACATGACCAGCGCCCACGGCAGTTTTTGATCCAGTATCCCTTTGATGATGTACGACATCAGCACCGCTTTTGGCGCATCGTATTTGCGCACTTCACTGCCATCAGGGCGCTTGGTATAAGTGCCATTTATGCCCGGATCAACCAGATAGATTGCGCTGCCTGTATCGCTCACCAAATATTTTCCTGCCGGACCGCCGACAATATCGGTCTTGTGCCACACGCGGTAGGTCTTGTTATCGTCGCTTGCCTGTGGCCCCTGCAAGGCAGCGGTCTCGGTCAGGGTGGCTGCATCGGTAGTGAGCCCCGGCGCGACTTGCGCAATCGGTACATAAACGGTTGAAGCATCATTAAGCTTCAGCAGAATCGGCCCCAGCATCACCGCCGATGCGAGCGCACCCACCAGAATGGCGTATTGCTGAAGACGTGGCGTGGCACCAACCAAAAAGCCGGTTTTCAAATCCTGCGAGGTCGTGCCCGCATTGCTGGAAGCAATACAAACAATAGCACCAACCGACAATGCGGTGACGTAATAAGGCCCGCCTGTCCAGCCAACCAGCAAGAAAATCAGGCAGGTAAATAGCAAGGTCGCAACCGTCATGCCCGAAATCGGATTGCTCGATGACCCAATTTGGCCGGTGAGCTGCGATGACACCGTCGCGAACAGAAAACCGAATACCAGAATTAACAACGCGCCCAGCAGATTCATATGCAGCGGAGTAGCGAGCATGATGACGGCAATAATCGCCAGACATCCCACCAGCACCCATTTCATCGGGATGTCCTGATCGGTACGTCTAACTTTAATGCTGTCAGCATCGCCAGTGCCTCCACCTAAACTTTTGAAGCTATCGCCGAAACTGTCTTTAAGACTATTCCAGATCGTCGGCAACGCGCGCGCCATGCTGACGATGCCGCCCGCCGCGACAGCACCTGCGCCGATGTACAGCACATACGCACTGCGGATCTGATTTGGGCCCATCTCGCTAATTAGCTTGACGCCAGGCGCTACCGGCACCGACAGCGCGTCGCCAAAAAATTTGATCAACGGGATCAACAGCAAATACGCCATCACACCGCCAGCGGCCATGATTGACGCAATACGCGGCCCGATGATGTAACCCACACCAAGCAACTCAGGCGAAATTTCAGCCCCCACTGAGCCACCTTTGAGCGGTGCACCGAAGATTTTTTCAGGCACGTCTTTCCAGCCTTTGAACGCGACATTCAGCGCCTTATAGAGCAGGCCGACGCCAAAGCCCAAAAAAATGACACTGGCACCGCTGGCGCTGGCCTGATCTTTGGTATTTTTAGAAATTTCCGCCACCTTGAGCACTTCGGCACAGGCGGTGCCTTCGGGATATTTCAATTCACCGTGGCGCGCAACAATCAAGGTTTTACGCAGCGGGATCATCATCAAAATACCGAGCAGGCCGCCGAGCACACCGACCAGCATCACGCGGGCAATCTCCAGATCAAACCCTAAAATCAAAATCGCCGGCATCGTCACGCCGAGCCCGAAGGCAATCGATTCCCCAGCCGAGCCGGCCGTTTGCACAATATTGTTTTCGAGTATGGTTGAATCTCGAACACCTGCCTTCGACATCAAACGGAACAGTGTGATCGCAATCACCGCAACCGGGATCGACGCACTAACAGTAAGGCCGACTTTAAGCACCAGATAAAGCGACGATGCGCCAAAAATCATCCCCAACAGCGCGCCCATAACAACAGCACGCAGTGTGAATTCTGCAATATGCGAATCAGATGGTATGAACGGTTGATGTTCACGATTGGGAATGCTGGCCATTTTTTTCTCCTCAATGCAATGGTCTGAAAATCTTTAAAAACAGGCAATCGGCATGCGAACCAATGCGATTTGCAGATTAGGGTTTTAGTCTCATCACACTATCGCACAGAAGAAGAAAGATTTTCTGGCGTAACTAAAAACAGCAAAGCAACGGTGAAGCAAAGTCGTCATCCGGGACGCTTAACTCGTGACCTCGGTATCAAAAAAATAACCTGCGCCACGTTCCGTTCTAATCAATTTGGGCTCATTAGGATCGCTCTCGATTTTGCGCCGCAACCGCAAAATTTGGACATCAATGGATCGATCATAAATGTCGTCATGCAGACGGCTCGATTCCAATAACTGATCCCGCGACAGCACCTGCCGGGGTGATTTAAGAAAGGTGACCAGCAACGCATATTCGCCGTTGGTTAATTCCACGCGCACGCCTTGAGGCGAGGTGAGCTTGCGCGCTCCTGTCGATAATTCCCAGCCTTGAAAATGATAGCTGCGGAGCTCGTTTTCGCGCTTGAACCGGGCCTCAGCATCACGCTCGGTGGTGCCTTCATAACGACGGAGCACGGCCTTGATTCGAGCCAACAACTCGCGTGGACTAAACGGTTTGGTCAAATAATCATCGGCACCCAGCTCCAGACCGAGCACCCGATCAACCTCATGGCTCTGACCGGTCAGCATGATAATCGGTACATCCGAAGTTTGACGCACCATGCGGGCGAGTGAGAAGCCATCGTCGCCAGGCATTTTGATATCCAGAACAATGAGGTCAACAGTATCGCTTTGGATGACCACCTGCATTTCTGTACCGTTCGCGGCACACGACACGCGATAGCCGTTTTCAACGAGGTAATCGTTGATCAGATCGCGTATCGAAACATCATCATCAACCACCAGGATGTGCTGTGCCATTACCTGTCCTTTTTATCTGTCACCGTGGTGACCAAGCTTGGGTGACCGCGCCTGATACGCCGATTGACAAGACTAATTACCTCTATAGATTCATAAGTTACTAGAGAAACACGGCGACGAAAAGGACTAAGATCCAAAGTAATGGTTTTTTTAACATTTTTCTGTTTTTACAAGGAGAAAATGACTTATTCGCGCTCGCCGCATCGCTTTTTAAGGCCTTTCAAAACTTTTCAAAATCTTTAAAAAGAGATAAAACCACAGGTCAATAATACATGTTCGCAACGATTATGAAACAGAAAATGCCCTCATTGTCATCGGCACCGTTGATCAAACTGCTGTGGTGGTTTCTGATCTCCACCATCGGCTATATGGGCATGTGTCATCTTTCAATATGGCTATCGCCTGGAGCCAGTGGTGCCATGCCGGTATGGTTTGCGGATGGGCTCGCGCTAGGCCTGTATTTGATCGCTATGCGCCGCCGTAAGCGGCGGTGGGCTCGCGCAGGTGTAATTGCAGGTGTGTTGGTGGCTAATCTGGTTTTTTCCTATGTGGGACCGGACACCTGGAACACCTGGACGATCTGGTCTTCGATGCTGTGTGGATCAATTATTAATGTTCTCCAAACCATCGTGGCCGGTGAAGCGCTAAACGCGGCTCGTCTCAGATCAAAGCATTGGCTCCCGGTGAGAAGGTTGGCGATGTTCTTGCTAATTTGCGTCGTGCTCGTCAATGGATGGGCGGCAGCGTTATCAGCAGCGGGCGCGACATGGATAAAACACATTAACTTTACAGACGAATTCTGGACCACCTTTATTTCAGATGGGCTCGGCATCATGCTCTTGGTACCGCTGATCATTGCCTGGACCAAGCGCTGGCGGTCGGTGCGCCGCAAACTGTTGGCGCGATTATCCTTCGAGGTGCTGCTGATGCTGGTCGGTCTGACCGTCGCAACAGGGTGGGCCTATTCGCGCTGGCCTGATGCCTACGGGATGACAGCGCCGTACTTTTATGTAGGCCTGCCTTTTTTACTATGGTCAACTATTCGCATGGGTACGCGTGCGACTACGCTCGCGCTACTAGTTTATGTGCTGATTGCAGTTTATTTTACTGCACATGACCAGGGCCCATTTGTTAACGGACCAACCTCCACCGCAAACGCGATATTGCGCCTACAAGAATTTTTAGCCGTCTTCATAGCCGCAATTTTAGTCGCAAAGGCCACGTTAATGGAGCGCTCTGCCCTCCTGCGTGAAAAACTCGATCTGACGCGCCGCTACGATGCCGCTTTGCGTGCCAGCGATAATCTTATTTTTGAAATCGAGCAGAGTAACAATCATATTGTTTGGGCAGGTGACACCCGACATGTCTTGGGTATTGCAGCCAGCGATATTTCGATGGTGAGCGATTGGGTATCGCGCATTCATCCTGATGATCGCTTGCGCGTCACGGGAACGCGCGGCAAGCTGTTATCCGGCGAATGGTTGACGGCAATACTGGAATATCGGGTGCGACGCAGCGAGTCCGAGCGCGCCCTGCAGGGCAGTCCTGACCATAAAAGCGCTGAGCAAACTGACTATGCGACCGTAGGCGTCAATGCATTCGCGCACGACACCCGGCTTGAAGACGGCAGCACGGAACGTCGCGTAATCGGTTTTGTAAAAGAGATCAGCGAGAAAAAACGCGAAGACGCAGAACGACGCAAACTTGAAATCGAATTGCGTCAGGCGCAAAAAATGGAGGCTATTGGTCAATTAGCCGGGGGGATTGCGCATGATTTCAATAATATTTTGGCCGCCATCATTGGCTACGGCGAAATGGCACGCAACAAAGTTGAAACGGGCACGCCACTTGCGCGACATCTTGATGCGGTACTCAAAGCGGGCGAGCGCGGCCGCTTACTCATATCGCAAATATTAACCTTCAGCCGCAAAACGCCCGAGAAAAAACAGGTCGTCAACATCGCCGATCTGATTCTTGAAGTCGTCATGCTGCTCAGAGGATCAAGCCCGCATACGATCGAGTTCAAGCGGCTGCCCATCAACGGTGCTGACCAAACTGATCGTGATGGCCACTCCCGGCAAGCCGCGCCCATCCATGTGCTCGGTTGCGCGATCGAGTT
This sequence comes from Burkholderiales bacterium, assembly GCA_025359985.1. Taxonomy (GTDB): domain Bacteria; phylum Pseudomonadota; class Gammaproteobacteria; order Burkholderiales; family Usitatibacteraceae; genus UKL13-2. Next base: position 86,080 of record JANYDB010000038.1, read on the forward strand.
GCATCAGATGCTGATGAATCTCGCGATCAATGGATTGCAGGCCATGTCTGGTGTGGGCACCTTGTGTATTAACGTCGGCATCGTGCACGAAGGTGCGCCCAAAACCGTGATTCAGGGTCAACTACCCGCAGGGGAATACGCCATCATTTCGATTCAGGATCAAGGTGTCGGGATTGACGAAGCGACCAGAAGCCGCATGTTTGAACCCTTCTTCACCACCAAGCCTGCCGGTCAAGGTACGGGTCTTGGATTATCGCTCGCGATGGCGATAGCTAAAGCACATGGTGGCGGCATTGATGTAACAAGCCGTTTGGGCGAAGGCGCCACCTTCACCGCCTATTTACCGATGCTCGACGCACGAGCGGGGGCGGGGGCGGGGGCGGAAGTTATAGCGGACCCCGACAAACACCCTGCAGGCGCGTTCGATCCACATTGGGCCCGTGACCAAAGCTCTACCCATCAGCGTCCATTCCCGCGCGGTCATGATCAATGTGTACTGCTGGTTGATGACGAACCCGCATTGCGTGAATTAGCTGCTGAAATTTTGGCATCACTCGGTTATCAAAGCGTAAGCTTTGCTACCAGTGAAGATGCGCTCGCGGCATTTGAACGCGAGCCGGAACGCTTCGACGCGGTATTGACAGATGAGGTCATGCCCGGCCTTACCGGCACCCAACTCGCCACACGCATTCACATGATCCAGCCAGCGATTCCAATTTTTATTATTACCGGCTACGGTGGTGTCGGTTTTGAGTTGCGCGCTCAACAGGCCGGTGTGGCCCGCATTTTGCGCAAGCCCTATGAGGCACAGGAACTGGCAGAAGTGTTGGCGAACGCATTTTCAATCACGCGGTAATCAGATTCGCGCCGCACTACCTCAAGCGTTCTGCCCAATTCGTGTTCCCTTTCTGCGCAAGTTCGGGAAACCGAAAGTGCATGATCCAGTCGAGGCTGATGGCAGTCGTCACCATTATTTACGCTCATGTAAATAATAGTAAGTCATCATAAATGCCGCCGCCCCACTTCGGTAAAACTGCCAAGCACCTGCATTGGCGGGCGTTTCCGGGCAATCGTTCGTTTAAATCTTGATCCGCTTCCATCAATTTTGATGCCCGACATGCGCCTCGCGCGGTGCGTTTGATTACAGCCGTAATAATTTGAGCCCGCTTCGTAATGGAGATGTAGCCGCTGACTGCAACAATCCGGTTCTCATAATTTTCATTCTATGCGGCGGAATTTCCCACGCCGCACTCAATTAGCGAAGCAATGAACAACTCATTTGAAAACCATATCAGCAAAACCATTGAGCCCGTACTGGCGGCGGCGTCCGATAGTGGGCTCGACAGCGCCAATACCGAATCGCGGATCATGTTGATCTCAGGCTTGGAACGAATCTTTGCCAGCCTTCCCAAAGGCCGCGGCTGGGCGAGCTATCCGTTTAATACCTTGACCCTGTCGACGGCATTTCAGCCGATCATGAGCGTGGCCGAGCGGCGTTGCGTGGGTTACGAAGGTCTGCTGCGCGCCCATAATTTTACCGGCCAGGCATTAAAGCCAGAAACGGTTTTTGCGCTCTCCGCTAATCATCAGGAAGAACTGTTCCTGGACTGGTTATGCCGTGGCCTGCATATGCGAAATTTTGCCAACCTCGCCAATCAGCAGGGCATGATTTTTCTAAATGCTTATCCTGAAGCGGCAGTAGAAGACCCGCACCATCCGGAAGTGTTTGCCAAAATGATTGAATTTTACGGCGTCCAACCGAGCCAGATCGTGATTGAAATACTGGAAACCGGTGTGTCCGACGAAGCCCATTTGGTTGATGCGGTAAATTTATATCGCAAACTTGGCTGCAAAATTGCCATCGATGATTTTGGTATCGGCTATTCCAACTTTGACCGGCTTTGGCGGCTACGTCCCGATTTCGTCAAGCTTGATCGCTCCGTCATTCAGATCGCAGTGCATGATTCCCATACCCGCCTGGTGCTTTGCAGTATGGTGAAATTAATCCATGAGTGTGGCGCGAAAGTCGTGATAGAAGGCATAGAAGAACGCGCTGAAGCCATTACCGCGCTGGCGGCAGGTGCTGACTACTTGCAGGGATTTTATTTCGCGCATCCCGGCCAAACCGCTATGCCGGAATCGCTGTCCCAAAACATGTTTGTCAGCCTGCACAATACGATGGTCGAGCTTATCGATGCCGATAATGATGAGATTGCCGCTCAAGCGACCAAGGTAAGTCAGCGCGCCCTGATCGAACATCATGATCTGCTCGTCAATGCGGCGAACGCGGTAGCGCGTGGCGATGATTTTGCCGATGCCACCGCGGCTTTTCTCGCCATGCCCCATGCGCTACGCGCTTATTTGATGAGCGGTGATGATACTGATGCACCGATCAGCCGGATTGTGCTCGACATGGTTGAAGATGAGAATCTGGCTGCGATCGCGGCATCCTGCTCGGCAAATGCGCACCTTAAACGCGTTCTCAGGCGTACCCTGGCTGAGCCTTCAGTAGTACAGATCAACCCCACATTGAAAGACGTTGATGCGGGCACCCGAACGACGACGATTTCAACGCTGACCTTGTCGTACGGGTTTTCGCATCAGGGGAAATTAATGGTGCTTTGTGGCGATGTGATTATTCAAAAATCGGCAAGCCCCTCAACACCACGCTTGCCCGAAACGCGGGGCAGCATCAGTGGGGCCTATGGCGCTAATCCGCCTCAGCGACCACACCTATTTTTATAGGTTTGATGTTTAAACTTCACGCTTTTTTTATTTAAGCCCGCCCGCAGTAGTATCAATTTCGGGCATAAACCCACGACAGTAACGCGTCTTGCGCAGCCTGCGTCATGAGTGCATTAGGATGATTCACGATCATCACCACAATCCAGCGATGATTATTTGCATCAAGCACATAGCCTGCCATGGCGCGTGCATCGTTGAGCGTGCCTCCTTTGATGTGCGCTTGACCTGCGACCGGATCGCTGCGCCCGCTACGCATACGATTGCGCAACGTGCCATCAACACCAAGCAGCGGCATCGATGAAATAAATTCAGGCATCACGCTTGATTTGAATGCAGCATCGAGCATCGCGGAAAGCGTAGCCGCGCTGGTACGTTCAAGACGCGATAGCCCTGAGCCATTTTCAAGCACCAACTCCGGTGCGGCAATGCCTTTTTTATTCAACCATTCTTTGATGATCGTCGCTGAGCGCGCAGCATTCGCGGGCGGCAACATCTTTTCGGCCGATAGGGTGAGAAATAATTGCCGCGCCATGACATTGTTGGAAAATTTATTGATGTCACGAATCACCTCGGACAACGCCGGCGATTCGGTTGATGTCAGCAACTTCGCGCCGGACGGAATTGACTGGATTTTTACCGCGCCCTGCCAACTGCCGCCGACATCTTTCCATAAGCTGGCGAACACCCCACCCACAAATCGGGCGTGGTCGAGCAACGAGATACTCCACGCCTTCTCACCACAGCTTCTGGGGTAATTCCCGGTAAAAGAGACCTTCAGTTGAATCGGCGTTATTGTTTGCACATCGAGCAAAATATGTTCTCGCCAATCGCCGCAGGGTGCATCGACTAATTTCACGCGGCTCACGATATCCATTTGCACGGGCCTCACATCCGGCGTAATAGAGACTGATTTAGCATCAAACGACGGCGCGAAATTGAAGCGCACCGTTTTGAAATTCAGCATCAGGGCATCAGGCCCGACGTTATAGGCTTTCAGCGGTTCGCCATCAAATTTCGCCGGATCAAATGTCATGGCATCAAAAAAAGTTTTATCTAGAATCAGATCACCGCTGATATTTTTAAGGCCACGCTCTCGCAATTGTTTGAGCAACAACCAAAAGCGTTCTACCGTGAGCTTGGGATCACCGCTCCCTTTTAGTGCAAGGTCCCCGCTTAGCGTATTGCCGCGAATCTCACCTGCGGCGTAAACATCGGTTCTCCAGGTGTATGCAGGGCCGAGCAATTCCAGCGCGGCGTAGGTGGTGAAAAGCTTCATAACTGACGCGGGGTTCATCGCTTTGTCAGGATTCAACGCCACCAGCGGTTCGTTTGCGCCAACTTCTTTGACGATAATGCCAACACTGTCTAGCGGCACACCCGCCTTGGTGAAGACCTCGGTCACGGTCGCTGGCAAGATGATCGGCGGCGCACTTTGTGCATGTACTGGCATACCCTGCAGCGCCCACAAACTAAAAAATATGGGCCCAAAAATGTAACGCATCATTCGGTTTAGCATCATTTTATTGATTCTTCAATCATGCTGAGGGTTTGTTCAACCAACCACTGAAATTCATCATCTTCAACAATGTAGGGCGGCATAAAATAGACTGTATTGCCGATGGGACGCAGCAACACACCGCGTCGTAAACCCCGTGCAAAAAATTCGCGGGCGAAAGATGCAGATTGCGAATGCAGACTTTCAATCTCAAACGCAAAAATCATTCCGGTGCGCCGAAAATTTTTAATGCACGGGTGCGCTATTAGCGGCTTTGCCAACTCAATCCAGCGCTGTGCTTTAGCCTGATTTTTTTTAAGCACATCATCACTGGTAAATATATCCAGCGTTGCCAACGCGGCGCGACAGGCGAGTGCACTGCCGGTATAAGAGTGCGAATGCAGAAAACCGCGCTCGGTGTCGTCATGATAAAACGCAGCGTAAATCTCATCCGTGGTCAGCACGCACGACAACGGTAAATAGCCGCCGGTAAGGCCTTTTGAGAGGCACATGAAGTCCGGTTTGATGCCCGCTAATTCGCAGGCAAACATGGCACCGGTGCGACCAAAGCCGGTCATGATTTCATCCGCTATAAAATGCACGCCATATTGGCTACAAAGCTCACGCGCTTTTTGTAAATAAGCCGGGTGATACATGCGCATACCCGCAGCGCCCTGCACCAACGGCTCGACGATAAACGCTGCAATCTCGTCGGCACGTTCAGCAAACAGGCGCTCCAACGCCGCGCTGGCGTCCACCGTACATTCAGGGCAGCATGCCTGAAAAGCCCCTACTGGTGAGGCGTTTGAGGCATGCCCCCTCAAGATATCCACCTCTAAAGGGTTTCCAGCCATCGGCTTTTCAAGTCTTGGCTTGCCTGGAAATGGCACCCGCAAATTATTATTAAGCAACGGCCCGTACGCATCACGAAAAATGGCGACATCGCTAACCGCCAGCGCACCCAGCGTTTCGCCGTGGTAGCTGCCGTCAAGGCTGACAAATTTCTGTTTGGCGTTCTGGCCCAAATTGCGCCAATAATGAAAACTCATCTTCAGCGCGATCTCCACCGCACTGGCGCCATCGCTGCCATAGAACGCATGGCCCAGGCCGGTCAGAGTTGACAGGCGTTCTGATAATTCAATCGCAGGCTCATGGGTAAAGCCGGCGAGCATGGCGTGCTCCAACTGCTGTAGCTGCGAAGTCAAGGCGGCATTAATGCGCGAATTGGCGTGGCCGAATAGATTCACCCACCACGAACTGACCGCGTCAAGATAGCGTTTGCCTTCGTAATCGATTAACCATGCGCCTTCTCCTCGTTGTATAGGCAGAAGCGGAAAATGCTCGTGGTGCTTCATCTGCGTACACGGATGCCACACGCTTGCCAGCGAGCGGGCGACCATCTTGGCGTTGGTGTTGGTATTGGTGTTAATAAGGTTAGCCATCGCGGTGAATTTAACACAACGTTCAGGCGCTACCCCAACCTATACGGCGGATAGAGCCGCGTTATCATTTAGCGCAATCAACGCACGCAGCGCGGACGGCTCGACAGGGCAAGTAAGAATAGGCCATGAAACCGAGATTGACCGTGGCAAAGCGTTTCAAATTCGGAAATACCAAATTTACATCGCTGCGATTGATGCCGAACCATAATGCTGTCGTCGCTGCGTATTGATCAACCGAGATGGTTAGAATCCAGCAACCTTCACCCGCATCATCCAGCCCATTTACCATCGCCGTGGGGAAATTGCGGCCAAAATCGTTGGCCGTAGTCAGCGTGCGCGAGACGCCCTGCAAAAATGGCCTAGTGTCGGTCTCCGACTCATAAAAATCCAGACTGAATCGTCCCGATGGCGAGACCGAAAATGGCCGAATGGTATCCCCGCTCAAGAACGCAGAATTGGCTGCCACCGATAAACAGATGTTGAGATTGGCCGACGCATCCATCGCGGCATTACGATCACTCATACGTCCGCCCCAACCGGCACGCACTAAATTATTGGTCGTCGCCGGATAAAAACCAAACCCACAATCTTGCACATTGGTCGGTAGCCAGCATGGCATAGAGCACTTCGGCATCCAGCAAAATCGCGTTGATAACCGCGCCCACGTCATCACGAATGCCACTGCCATTGTTCGCAAACACCGCACCAATAAGAGCGGCAAAAGCGGGCGACGGATTGAAGGCGATGAAGCGCTGAATAAGCTGTCTCAGGATAAAAGGCGGGGTGTTTACATCGCTAAAAATACTATCCAGCGCGTGTTTCATAGCCTTTTCCGGGCTTTGTTCTGCGGGAAACACCGCCCCGTCCAGCAGTTTTGGGGTGCTGGCAGAATGCCAGCTCAGCTATGCCACCAGTGGCACGCCTCAGTGCTCGTCGGGCGAGTCAAATTTATCGTCGTCCGGGGTATTGTTGCCGCTAAAATTCCACCACTGTTTCTTTTGGGCAAGTCGGTACGGTCGTCAGTGGGCATATAAAACAGCTATTGCCAGTGGACGTTTCGCCATGCGCTTACTTCATCTTCGTTCAGAAAACTCCACGCGACAATACGGCTTTTTTTCTGTCCTTGTGCCATGTCGATGGTTTTCACTTTCAGCGCTTTGGCCTGTTTGAGTGCGGCATAAATCAGCGGCAGATTGGCTTCTTTGGAGATGAGCGCGCTAAACCAAAAACACTGCTGCGGTCGCTCCACGCTTTCTTCTATCATGCGGCTCACAAAGCCGACTTCGCCGCCGTCGCACCAAAGCTCGGTCCCTTGTCCACCGAAATTAAGGGCGGGCGGCGCATTGAAATTGACCACTTCAGTTTCAGATTCATTTCCTTTAGATAAGTTTTTCCACTTTCGATAAGAGCCTACCTGTGCCGCGTGCAGCGACGCATGAAACGGCGGATTGCAGATGACAAAATCGAACAGTTCATCCGCTTCTGATTTCAATACATAGTCAAAAATTTGCTGCGTTGATGTTTGCAGCCTTAATTCAATCGCGCTCGCCAAACCTGCGTTGGTATTCACGATTTGCTGTGCGGCATTAATAGCCACCGGATCAATATCGGTACCGAGAAAATGCCAGCCGTATTCATGCTGGCCAATGATCGGATAAATGCAATTAGCGCCCACACCCACATCCAGCACATGGATAGCCGGGCCTCGTGGAACCACGCCTTGATTACTGCTGGCAAGCAGATCCGCCATCTGATGCAGATAGTCTGCCCGCCCCGGAATCGGCGGGCAAAGATAGTGTGGCGGGATGTCCCAATACTGAATCTTGTAGAACATTTTAAGCAGCGCAGCATTCAGGGTTTTGACCGCCTCGGGGTTGGCGAAATCAATCGTCTGCTCATTGGGATCAAACGGATTAGCCACCAAAAAAGTATTTAGCACAGGCAAAGCCATAGCCAGTTTCGGAAAATCATAACGGCCACGATGACGGTTGCGGGGATGCAGCCCGAATTTTTCCAGGGGCTTTGATGACGGCATAGGTGGCGGTTTAGGGGACACCTTGATTGGTGATTTCGGTGGCGGTTTTACCATTGGCTTGGGAGGCAAAGATTTATTTTCGAATGGATATTTATGCGGGCTTAGCGCCAACTTTTTTCTGACTCTATGTCAATTTCACGCCGAGCTGTTCTTGCAAGGCCTTAACCGTATCTGACTCACCACGAACCTGCAAAAACGCACCGTCATCATCGGCACGCTCGGCCAGCACTTCGCAGCTCGCAAAGATTTTGCCGCGCAGTTGCTGCGCCGACCATGGCAGGAATAGCTCCGCCTCGATCAAACCGCGCTGGAAAAATGCAACGATGGCGGCATGCATTTTCGCGACATCACTTTCACGACGCGCACTCATCACGATGCAGTCCGGGTACTGCGCACGCAATTCAGCTTCGCGTTTGGCTTGTACTGCACCTGCATTTTCCATTAGCGCGCCGACGACATCGATCTTGTTAAATACCTTAATCCGCGGCACCGCATCAGCGCCGATTTCGGCCAGCACTTTATCAGTTACCGCGAGTTGCCGTTCAAACCCGGGATCGCTTGCGTCGATGACGTGGAGTAACAGTGACGACTCAGCTGCTTCTTCCAAAGTCGATTTAAACGAGGCCACCAGATCGTGCGGCAGATTCTTGATAAAGCCGACCGTATCGCTGACCAATACGCGCGGCACAGTTTCAGGATGAAGTGCGCGCACGGTGGTGTCGAGCGTGGCAAAAAGTTTATTGGCCACCAGCACCTCACTGCCGGTGAGCGCGCGCATCAGGGTCGACTTGCCAGCATTCGTATAGCCCACCAGCGCCACGCGCGCGAGCTGCTGACCCCCTAGCCCTGCTTGACCCGCCTGCCGTCGAGCGCGCTGAGTCTGGCGCTCCGCGTCCATCGCGGTGATCTCCAACTGCAGCTCGGCAATACGATTGCGGATTTTTTGACGATCCAATGCAGCATGAGTTTCACCCGCACCGCGTCCGCCGGTGCCGCTGCGCTGTCGTCCGCCCGACCCTGCCAGCTTGGCAGCCTCGCGCAGCCGTGGCGACATATAGCCGAGCCGCGCAATTTCCACCTGTGCACGTGCCGACCGCGAGCTAGCGTGACGATGGAATATTTCAAGAATAACCATGGTGCGATCCATCACCTCGCAGCCAACCTCTATCTCAAGATGGCGGGCCTGCGAGGGTGATATTTCATGGTCAATGAGAATGACATCCGCGCGGCGGGTTTCCGGGTCCGCTGCAGACTCAGCAGCCGCCTTCGCCTTGGCAATGTCGCCTTTTGTCGCACTCCCTTTTGCCGCGCTCCCTTTTGCAGCATTTTGTGCATCTTTTTTGGCGTCGGTAGTTGTCGGAGAATCATCATCGTCCGCAGGTTCATTTTCCACAAAGCGGCGAATTTCCTGACGCTTGCCAACGCCTAAATAAGCTGCTGTATCAAAATTGGCGCGCTTCTGGGTGAACGTACCCACAACCCGATAGCCCAGTGTTTTCGCCAGCTCGCGCAGCTCATTAAGAGATGCTTCAAACTCGATATCGCTCACCGCAGGCAGTTGTACCGCCGCCACGATAGCGCGCATAGGGTGATCCTTGGTTTCTTTTAGCATTCGGTGATTTCTTGTGTTGTTTGGTCGTTTAGTCCCAGTAGTATGACTATATCCAGGCGACCTTTACGGCCGTTACGGCTTTTACGAGCTTTGCGACCTTTATGACCTTCTCTTTTTCAAAATCAGTTTTTTCTTGCATGCGCCGACAGTCGACTCTCTGCATAATCCAGCCGCATACGCCGCCCGCCACTTCCAAAGTCCGCATGCGCTGCCGACTACAATTCTTCCATCAAGCTTTGCAGTTGTCGCTCGCGACTAGTTGAAGGAACCACCTGTGGCTCCATCGCCATTGATTGTGAAACTGGGCCCATCATTTTTTCGCCTGCGACCGTGCTTGGGCTTCGCGCATTGTATCCAGTGTCGAGCCCGCGGACACACCACGTTCACGCGGCAACCTATCGCTGCCTTGTCTGACAGAGGGCCATCAGACACAAGTGGTTGACATAAGAGCGCTTTTGCTATTGTATTTTTATTGTGTATTTTTTGTCATTTGATGCCGATCAAAATTTTAGATTCTTTTGACGCAACACGCACAAATTGGCAGGAAACGTGATCGCTAAAGGCAACATTGAGCATTGTTAGTCAGGTTTGTAACGTTAAGTCGATAACGAAGTAATTGCAGAGAGAACGGGACTACGAAAATGAGCGATGTTTCATACAAGATCAAACCCTCTACTTTTGCCAATTTGCCAGGCGGATTTACGGCTCGCCAAATTGCGGCAAGTATTTCACCTAAGTTCCTTGAGCTAATTATTCTTCCGACCGAAAAATGCAACTTTAGATGCACTTATTGTTATGAAGATTTTGAAATAGGCGCGATGTCCGAAGGAACAATTCTAGGCATTGAAAATTTAATCTCACGGCGTGTCCCAACCCTCGAAAAGTTAAGGTTATCTTGGTTTGGCGGTGAGCCCTTAGTTGCAAAAAAGATTGTTCTTCGTATTGCATCACATGCGAAACTTGTTTGTGAGCAACACAACGTCAATTTTGACGGCGGTCTTACAACGAATGCGTATCTTCTGACCAGTGATTTGGCCGCTCTATTGATTTCGTTAAAACAGAATTTTTTCCAAATTACTTTGGACGGCTGGAAGGCGGCACATGACGACCGAAGAAAGCGAGCGGATGGGTTAGGTACTTTCGATCAGATTTAGGAAAATCTACTCTCCCTTCGCAATCAGACTGGTCGTTTTGAGGTTTGTGTTCGGGTGCATGTAAGACGGGATAATTTGAGTAGTCTTGAGCAGCTAATGACCGAATTCGCGTCGGCATTTCAGGGTGATAAACGATTCTATCTCGATTTTCAGCATTTGAGAGATATGGGAGGAGAGGGAGGAAAGACAGTTGAAAATCCAATTTCACGTGTCGAATTACTGGATCTTGAGGCGAATTTCCGCCGCATCTATCAAAGTGCCTTGCGTCAACAGACAAAATTAGGCTTGCCGGACAATGATGAAGGTAAGCAGTTTCGAGATGGCAACGTTGATATAGCGCCTCCAACGGACCAAGAACAAATTCGCTGGCTGCCTGCAAATGCATCGGAATCAGCGGGGAGCCAGCGAGCTAGTGAGCGCGTTACAGACGAGCCCTACATATGTTATGCGGCGCGTGCAAATTCGTTGCTTGTTCGGGCGAATGGACGACTCGGGAAATGTACTGTTGCATTCCACGACGCACGAAATGATATCGGGAGTATTTTGGAGGACGGTAGCATTAATATTGATAACAAAAAATTGCAACCATGGATTCGGGGACTAGGGACGTTGAACGCCGAAGATGTTGGATGCCCAATTCAACATATGGAGCCGCTAGCTTCCGGCAATAATGTTTCAAAAGTATCTGTTGTCCGCAATATAGGCGAGAAGCCGCTAGTCGCGAGCGTTTAGAAACTACAATCTGGTTCAATTCTAGAGGGCGAAAAAATGAAGAAACAATATTTCGATGTATCAAACATTTGGTTAGACGACACCGGTATTGTAGAAATTCCAGATGGCGATTTAAAAAAAATAAGTGATGCAATGACGGCGGGTGGAAGGGACGAATGGCTGATAAATCCTATTCAGTGTACGCTTAACGATTTTGGGTGTGGCGACACAAATGGACTTTTTTGCATTGGCGGTGGAACCAATAATCCCAGTTTCTCAAACGAAGCAAATTGTGGAAATGGCAGCAATACACTCTCTTGCACCAATTCAATTGGCTGCAATACAACAAGTAACAATGACTTTTGCGCAAATGGTGCAAGTTGTCTGACGACGCAAAACGATAAGTGTAGCAATGCCTTTGCTAGCGGCTGTTCAGGCTCTCAGAATGGTGCAAATTGCCCTTAGTTGATTCTTGATGGAGATTGAAATTGAGGCGATCAAAGCTTGCATATCTTTTTGTCCTGATCCTCCTGGTGCTTGTTGTCGGAGGTGCGCAGTGGAATTCGCTTGCAACATGGATGCAGCCCAACGTAGCGCTACAAAATAGCAAAAATACAGGAGCATCAAATTCAGTTCCGAAAATGACTTTATCGGAGAACAACGGGGTACGCGTGGCGCTTAGTCGCCCCATCAATTCAATGCCGTCAAAGGCAGAGCTTCCCACGCAGAATTCCAAACTGAAAGATATTTATCCAACGCTCGTTTTGCTTGCCAACGCCGGTGATGCGAGGGCAGCATGCCGGCTCGCATTTGAATTGGACAGGTGTAGCAAAGCTGAAGCCTTAGATAAATCATCTAGTGCTCTAGAAGAGTCGTTAAAGAAGTTGGACACCAATGAGCCGAGCTATAAGCAAAAAATTTGGATGGTCAATGAAACGCGCAAGGAAGCAGATTTGCGAAAGGCCGTTTGTAGCGGATATGTAGAAAGCAATCCGGAAGAGGGCGCTAGATATGCGCTACAGGCTGCCTTGACCGGCTCGCCAGAAATGCGCGTTCGCTATGTGCTGATGATGGGAACTGCGCTTGACCACGGCCAACCTGAGGCTACCGCTGAAGGTTGGCTTCAGTACCGAGATAATGCGCGACAACTACTCCAAAGCACAATTGATGAAGGCTATCCGCAAGCCTATGAGACTGCCGCATTCAATTACCTCCGCGAACCTGGCCGGTGGCGGCTTGTGCAGCCTGATCCAGTAAAAGGGTTATCTTTTTACTTTGCGCTCATTCCATTTGCATCGCCTGCATATAAAGATCGGTTGGAGCAGAACATTCAATATATGACTGTAAAACACAAATTATCCAATGCGGACATTGTTCGGGCTCGTGAAATGTCTGGGCCACTGATGGCGGCACTTTCCGCTTCTGTGACATCTCAAGTGGACTTCACTTCTGGCTCTTTTAAGAGTGAGGCGGGCTCATACTGCGATGCAAAAAAATAGTGTTTAGATAATCGCAAACTCGTAATTCACGCCTACATCGATCCTCAATTTGTTACTCACATTTTTTTCTTGGCGGAAAAAGCGGCGTAAAGCACTCTCTTTGCAAGAATCACAAGCCGATTGCGGGTATGTATGCGCCTCAGTAGTATTTGCGCAATTCGGCTACAGTGTCCCCCCTTTTTCTTTGAAGTCGCGCTATGGCACCACTTCCCGGGGGCTCAAGATTGACCAAGTTTGCAATCTAATGAGGGCATTTGGCGCGAATGCAATAGGATTTCGCTTCGATGCTGCATCAATTGAAAGCATCCCTGAGAATTCGATCCTATTGCTAAGGCGGGGGCATTACATCGTATTCCATTCATATTGCAAAAGCACGAAGGATATTGATGTCTATGACCCCGCGCTCGGTTGGCAAATTTGGACCGCGGCGCGCTTAGTTACAGAGGCAACATGGATTGGAGTACGCGTCGATTCGATCGAAGCCGGTCGCGTTGAAGAGAGTAAACCGACCTGGAATATTAGAGCAAGTGTGATCGCTCTTCTCCAAGGGTCAGCCGGTCGTAAGTTGTTGATTCTTACCTTTGCGGCTCAATCGATATCACTATTAATCCCGCTAATGACGCAAATTGCTTTAGATTCCGGTAGGCTCAAATCATTCGAAATTATTTCGCTTCCGCTAATTGGATACATGCTAATTAGTGCTGCTAGTAGCATTTGTGGCACATTGAATGCAATTGCCTCTTGACAATTTGGCCGCGTGCTATCCATTCATGCAGCCTCCGAACTACATGATCGATTGGCATTTATAAGCGTAAAGTCAATGGAATCGCGGCTACAAGCGTTCGCATTTAATCAACTATCAGCCGCTTTAGCGATCCATACTTTCTATGGCGAGTTTGGATCGGCCGTAATCACGATATTGGTGTCGACGATTTTCGGAATAGCTGTAATGTTTTACGTTTCTCCATTGCTAATCCTACCGGGCCTACTTTCCCTTGCTGTTACCGCCTTTATTGCACAAGCATTTCAGAATGCCCGCCAGGTTCAACAATCGAAACAGCTACATTCCCAACAACGATTACGTCAACTCTACTTTGACATCGTTTCGCAATTTCCTTTACTGAGGCGCTTGGGAGTTGAAAACCGCGTTCGCACCTTAGTCCGTTCAGAGATGAGTCGACTTGGCCTTGTGCAAATTGCTAGTTCTATTATTTCCGCCCACCAAGGGGCGATTACCTCCATGGTTATTTCAATTGAGCGCATTGCATATTTGTTGATCGCTACGTATTTTGTCGCCACGAGCAGATTAACACTCGGGGCTTTTGTCGCTATAGGTATATACAAAGATTTGCTATTAATAGCAGTAAGTCAACTACTTAGCTTGTGGAGAGCTAACAGTAATCTTATCTCGCATAGGTTGCAGCTCGCCGAAATTTCCCACCAAATACCGGCTGCGCATGCGGTTAAACAGTTGATTTTGCGAGCTAGTGTCACGCTGAGCAATGTTTCTATTCGCTACGGTGAGTTAGATCCGCAAGTGTTAAGGAATGTTACTCTCACTATCAATGAAGGTGAGTTTGCGGTAATTCAAGGCGAATCTGGATCGGGAAAGACAACGCTCTTACGCTGTCTGTATGGTGATTTGCCAGTTAACACCGGTCAGGTATATATCGGCGATCAGCTGATAAATTGCCCAGTCATTGGTGCAGGGGTGCTTCTGCAAGGGGATAGGATCATAAGTGGCTCAATTGCCGACAACATAAGATTTTTCAGATCGGGAATATCGGATCTTGCAGTAGAAGAAGTATTGTCGAAGGTCGAGTTATTAACTTTCGTTAACTCATTGCCAATGAAGCAAGACACGCCAGTGGGGGATGAATTGTCAGGGCTATCTGAAAGTCAACGGCAGCGCTTATTACTTGCGCGTTGTCTTGCTTCGCATCCCAAGATTTTGTTTCTTGATGAAGCGACATCTGCGTTGGACCCACAAACAGAAAGTGTTGTATTAACTAACTTACGCGCCCTGAAAATCACAGTTGTGCTTGCAACTCACAGAACAAATGCAATAAAGTTTGCGGATCGATGCTTTACAGTGCTTGATGGATCAGTGATTGAATGCCCTTTGGACGTGTACGACGTGTGAAACCATTTAGCCACGTCCGTATACCGCGTCTGAAGGCCGCATAGAACTCTTAGGCAAATGTACCACTCTGATTGTAAGAATTGAGTTTCGCGACGATTGTCGAAAAATTCTGATTGCCTTCTGTCGCAAACAATCTACAGGCAGACAATCCCGCTGTGCGTAGATAGTTAGGTGGCTGCGCTTTTTCGATTGGGCAACGCCCAAAAGTTCACGCTCTCAATCATTAACATGCTTTTTAAAATGATGGCGTCAAACTGGATTCTTCGAGCGTCTGTCTGAGGCCTAATTGAATCGGATACGAGGCCGCCACTAATTTAGGCCCCGGACAGGCGCCCGGTAAAGCCGGGTTTTTCCGGGGAAGGACTTGCGAAGGATTCGGCGAGGACTCGTCTGTAGGTCGGTGGAAATCTTTGATCAAAAGATGAGGCATCTCTACATAAATGAATTTTCATAGCTGCAATACACGTAAAAGGTGGAAATAAACATGCACATTACGGTGCCCCTTACCTCAATACTTTCCACCCCGCACTTGAAAATGTAGCCTCCAGGCCCCATAATTAGCACTCTACGACGTTGAGTGCTAATAAATTTATCGCGAAACTGATGGCGTTGCCGTTCAGCTTCGAATCTTCGCCTTGAGATTTCGCCTTATTTCTTGCTGTGCTTCGGTTTTTACCATACCGACCCGCGCAGCGATTTTCTGTAACCGTAACAACTTTAGGAGTGAACTATGAAATTGCGTCCTTTGCACGATCGTGTGATCGTTAAGCGTTTGGAAGAAGAGCGGAAAACTGCGTCCGGTATTGTGATTCCCGATACGGTGGCCGAAAAACCTGATCAAGGCGAAATCCTTGCAGTGGGCAATGGCAAAGTGGGCGATGACGGCAAAGTACGTCCACTCGACGTTAAAGTTGGCGACAAAGTATTGTTCGGCAAATATTCCGGCCAGACCGTCAAGGTTGATGGCGAAGAACTACTCGTCATGCGCGAGGAAGACATCATGGCGGTTGTTGGTAAGTAAAGCGTCTGCTTTTTACCGTTCAATTTCTACAACGAATTCATTTAAGAGGTATTTACTATGTCAGCAAAAGAAGTCAAATTCGGTGAATCAGCCCGTTCGCGGATGGTCAATGGTGTAAATATTTTGGCCAATGCAGTAAAAGTTACGCTCGGCCCTAAAGGCCGCAATGTGGTGCTGGAACGCTCTTTCGGCGCGCCAACCATCACCAAAGACGGTGTATCGGTCGCTAAAGAAATCGAATTGAAAGACAAGTTCGAAAACATGGGCGCACAGTTGGTCAAGGATGTTGCATCCAAGACTTCTGACGTCGCAGGTGACGGTACCACCACCGCAACCGTGCTCGCACAAGCTATTGTGGTTGAGGGCATGAAGTATGTTGCGGCCGGCATGAACCCGATGGATTTAAAGCGCGGTATTGATAAAGCGGTTACCGCGATCATCGCCGAACTGAAAAAAATCTCCAGAGACACCAAGACCAATAAAGAAATCGCCCAGGTTGGCGCGATCTCGGCTAACTCTGACGCTGACATCGGCGACATCATCGCCAAGGCGATGGAAAAAGTGGGCAAAGAAGGCGTGATCACGGTTGAAGACGGCAAATCACTTGAAAACGAATTGGATATTGTCGAAGGTATGCAGTTTGACCGTGGCTATTTGTCACCCTATTTCATCAACAATCCGGACAAGCAGGTTGCGTTGCTGGAAGAGCCGTTCATTTTGTTGCACGACAAAAAAGTCTCAAACATTCGTGACTTGCTGCCGATCCTGGAACAAGTGGCCAAAGCAGGTCGTCCGCTGTTGATCATCGCAGAAGATGTTGATGGCGAAGCCTTGGCGACGCTGGTGGTCAATAACATTCGCGGCATCCTGAAAACCACCGCCGTTAAAGCGCCTGGTTTTGGTGATCGTCGTAAAGCCATGCTCGAAGACATCGCGATTCTCACCGGCGGTACAGTGATCGCTGAAGAACTCGGCCTGAAGCTTGAAAACGTGACCCTGAAAGATTTGGGTCGTGCCAAGAAGATTGAAGTGGGTAAAGAAAACACCACGATCATTGACGGCGCTGGCGAAGAAGAAAGCATTAAAGCGCGCGTTGCTACCGTGCGTAAACAAATCGACGACGCAACCTCCGACTACGACAAAGAAAAATTGCAGGAGCGCGTGGCCAAGCTGGCAGGCGGTGTTGCGGTGATTCGTGTGGGTGCAGCGACTGAAGTTGAAATGAAAGAAAAGAAAGCTCGCGTTGAAGATGCATTACACGCGACTCGCGCTGCGGTTGAAGAAGGTATTGTGGCCGGCGGCGGTGTTGCATTGCTGCGCGCACGTACCAACGCAGGCAAGATCAAGGGCGACAATCCTGAGCAGGATGCCGGTATCAAGATCATCCTGCGCGCGGTTGAAGAGCCATTGCGTATGATCGCCTACAACGCAGGCGACGAGCCAAGTGTGGTAGTGAATAAAGTGGTTGAAGGCAAGGGCAACTTTGGCTACAACGCCGCTACCGGCGAGTACGGTGATCTGGTTGAAATGGGCGTGCTTGATCCCACCAAAGTAACCCGCTTCGCATTGCAAAACGCCGCATCTGTTGCATCCCTTATGCTCACAACCGATGCGATGGTTGCCGAGCTGCCAAAGGAAGAATCCGGCGGCGGTATGGGCGGCGGCATGGGCGGTATGGGTGGTATGGGTGGTATGGACATGTAGAGCTGCATCTGCATGCGATGCACTTGTCGCCTGCAAAGAAGCTGTCGCAAAACAAAAGCCCGGGAAACCGGGCTTTTGTTTTGGTGTGGTGATTAAGTCTTTAATATACATTTCCTGACGGCAACTTCAAAAACTAGACCTTTGAATAAATCAAAGTGCGACTAGCTTTGCGTATTGCAAAGATAACCATTTGACGCCGTCTGCGCGAAATTTTACTTGTACACGCGCGTCGTCGCCGCGACCTTCAAAGTTCACGACTACGCCTTCACCAAATTTGATATGGCTGACGTTTTGGCCAACCGCAAAGGGATGTGCGTCGGCTCGTCTGGTTTCGAAATTGGCACGCGTTGTATCGGGCGTGCCGTCACGGCCGTAATCGCCATCAGATTTGTTTTGTGCCGCATGATGTTGCGAAGCGTAGCTTTGCTTATGGCCGGTATAGCTTGCCCCATTTCCCGATCCGCCTGACCCGGCTGAACGCATACCGCTATTGCCGATATAGCCGCCGCTGCCAAAGTGGGCGCCATAAGCAGCTTCTTTTTCCGGCACCACAATCCACTTGCACAGTTCAGGCGGAATCTCATCAATGAAACGTGACACCACGCCATAACGGGTTTGTCCATGCAGCATGCGGCTGGCAGCATACGAAAGATATAGCCGCTGCCGTGCGCGGGTGATGGCTACATACATAAGGCGACGCTCTTCTTCGATGCCATCAAAATCATTCATCGATTGTTCATGCGGAAAGAGGCCTTCTTCGAGCCCGCTCATGAACACGGCATTGAACTCCAGCCCTTTCGCGGCGTGTACGGTCATGAGCTGCAGTGCGTCGTCGCTCTCGCCGGCCTCATGCTCGCCTGCTTCCAGACTGGCGTGAGTAAGAAAACTGACGAGCGCATTATTGCCTTCAGCGTTGCCATCGTCATCGGTCTCATTGTTGCCGATGAATTGCTCATCAAACTGCGCACAGGCGGTGACCAGTTCGGATAAGTTGGCCAAACGATCGGCACCTTCACGTTCGGCGGCGTAATGGGTTTTCAGCCCACTCAGTTCAAGACATTCATCGACCAGCTCGGCTAACGATACTTTGGTGGACGAGATTTTAAGCGCTTCAGCAATTTTCAGGAACAAGCCAATTGCGGCTGCGGAGCGTCCGGTAATTTCACCGCTGGAAATACCGTTAGCGGCTGCCACATACATCGAAATATTGTAGCGCTTAGCCAAATCTATGACCTGTTCAACTGAACGCGCACCAATACCACGCGGCGGAAAATTTACGACGCGTGAGAACGCGCCGTCATCATCGGGATTACCGGCAATGCGTAAATAGGCCAGCGCATGTTTGATTTCAAGCCGCTCAAAAAAGCGCAGGCCACCATACACACGGTAGGAAATGCCTGCACGAAATAACGCATGTTCAAGCACCCGCGATTGCGCATTGGAGCGATACAGCAGTGCCATATCGGCAAACGCCATACCTTCACGATTCAGGCTTTTGGCTTCGTCAATCACAAACTGCGCTTCGTCTTCATCGGTTGAGGCCGGATAGACGCGCAGGGTTTCTCCTTTGCCTGCGTCAGTCCATAAATTTTTGCCGAGACGATCTTTGTTGTGCGAAATCACCGCATTAGCCGCATCAAGAATCGCACCTTGCGAGCGATAATTTTGTTCGAGCTTGATCACATTACCGCCCGCGAAATCACGCTGGAAATCACGCATATTGGCGACTTCAGCGCCACGAAAAGCATAGATGGATTGATCGTCATCGCCAACGGCAAAGACGGCATTGGCGTTTTCTCCGCGCGGGCCGGCCAGCAGCTGAATCCATTTGTACTGCAGCCGGTTAGTATCCTGAAACTCATCGACCAAAATAAATTTGAAGCGCGCACGATAGTGTTCCAGCAGCGGTGTATTTTTGCCCAGCAGCTCATAGCAACGCAGCAACAGCTCCGCAAAATCGACCACACCTTCGCGATTGCATTGGGCGTCATAGGCTTGATAAATCTCGACTTGCCGCCGGGTAAATTCATCACCCGCCTCGACCGCATGGGCGCGCAGACCTTGCTCTTTAGCGTTGTTAATAAACCACGACACTTCGCGTGGCTTGAATTTTGCATCATCCACATTCATCGCCTTCAGCAAGCGTTTGATCGCGGACTGCTGATCACCTGAATCGAGAATTTGAAACGTCTGCGGCAAATTGACATCGCGATAGTGTGCGCGCAGCAGACGATTGCACAGCCCGTGAAAAGTACCCACCCACATGCCGCGAGTGTTGATCGGCATCATCGTCGTCAGCCGCGTCAGCATTTCACGCGATGCTTTATTGGTGAACGTCACCGCCAGCAAGCCCGACGGACTCGCCTGCCCGGTTTGAATCAAGTACGCAATCCGGGTCGTCAATACCCGCGTCTTGCCGCTGCCCGCACCCGCCAGCACCAACGCACTTTCACGCGGCAGCGTAACCGCTTTGAGTTGTTCCGGATTGAGGTTTTCAAGCAGGCGAGGTGAAACTGAACGGTGGGAAGATGTAGCTGAGACTGAATCGTGCATGAGGCGGTACCGAAAAAGATGGCGCAAAAAATAACAAAAATCTTAATACATTATAAGTGGTGCGTTGGTGGCGCGCGCACAACAAACAATGCATTCGACTTTTGTAGCCAGGCGATGCGCTTATTGCGGAACGCATCTGCGCAAACGCTCAAGAACAATCGTTGAAAATTTTCAACGGGTCGAATCCGCTTGGATCAAGAGATGGCCATCAGAGGGTTAAGGTGGATTGAAATTCAAGCAGCTTAAGGGGATTTGCGAGCCAAGCCAACCGAGCAAATGTATCCTGCAAGTGGGTCAGTTCCCGATGCAAAAGATATTAGAATGGCTCAACCGTGTACGTCATGCAATACATCACTGGAGTTAAGCGAATGTCCAAAAATCTGCTGCGCGTAGCGATCTTTATGGCAATACCAACATTTGTCGTTGCGGCAGAGCCAGTAAGTCTTAGCGAGCTCACTTACAAACCCGACCTTGGCGTTCTTATCATCCAGGTGAACTGGGGTCGAACGTGGCAATGCGGTCAATTCGAAAACGCACAGCTTCAGGCACTCACATTTACCAAGACTGCCTTAGATGCTTCGGAGCAGATATCTTTGGATCTTGTAACGCCTTCCAAATTGTTCGTAGATAACAAGTTCTTGCCCTATGCCTATATCATCCAGCCAGGCGAATATGCATTGACTGCCTTCGATGTAAAGGTCGCGCGCTCCAAAGTTGATGTCGCTCACATCAACGGGTCAAAGGATAGCCTCATCAAGGATGGTAAATCCATGGGCGGCACCTTCACGGTAAATCCTGGAGAAGTTGTTTATGTAGGGCACTTCGGACTTGACTGCGACGCGGAGCCGTTTCTTTGGCGATCATACATAGACGGTCGAGCGGCCTTTGAAGGATACATCGGCGGCTTCAGGAAGAAGTTCCCATTTACAAAACAGGTGCCTGCACATTACCGGCTTTTTTCCACATCGCTTTTTGGCGGCACTTTTATCCTCAAAGACCCCATCGTGAAATGAGGTCCAATTTTCGGTTGCAGCGCCCCGCGCAAAGCATGGCAACTGCAACTGAACAATAGTGATGCAATCAGGCATTGTGATGCTGTGCATGCGTTTGCCCCTGTACATCGGGTAGCTCTTTTTTATTGCCTCTGCAGCACTCACCGATGGCATCGTTTCAAAGCCTCTCGCAATAAAACAAAACTCCAGCACAGGCGACACGTTCAAGACAAAAAGCCCTCAAAAGCCTCATCAATGCTAGAGTTTTATCTGCAAATTATCACATTGCGCTGATTTAACGACTCCGTTAGCCACACCGCGATCCATGCTGTTTAATCATGACCGGCGGGGCGATGCCAATTAGCGGCATGTATAATTGCCTGCTCGCATTATGTTTACCGTATTTGCTGTTTTTGCTTTCATTTCCGCTCTGAAAACCAGCGCACTTCAACTTTTATTTCTGACATTTACCGGCCAATGGATTCCACGTACCAACCCAAAGAGATCGAAGCTATTGCGCAAGCGCACTGGCTGGCGACAAACGCTTATCGCGTGACTGAGAATGCGACTGACGCGCATGGCAAACCCCGGCCAAAATTTTATGCCTGCTCCATGCTGCCCTATCCGTCCGGCAAACTTCACATGGGCCATGTGCGCAATTACACGATCAATGATGTGATGTTGCGCTATCTGCGCATGAACGGCCACAATGTGCTGATGCCGATGGGCTGGGATGCGTTTGGGATGCCCGCCGAGAATGCGGCGATTGCGAATAACGTGCCACCTGCGCAATGGACACGCGCCAACATTGCCGACATGAAAGCGCAAATGCAGCCGCTGGGTTTGGCGTTCGACTGGTCGCGTGAAATCGCCACCTGCAACCCGGATTACTACAAGTGGAACCAGTGGCTGTTTTTGAAAATGCTCGAAAAAGGTATTGCCTATCGCAAGACTCAGGTGGTGAATTGGGACCCGGTTGATCAGACAGTGCTGGCCAACGAGCAGGTGATTGACGGCAAGGGCTGGCGCTCAGGCGCACCCGTTGAAAAACGCGAAATTCCCGGCTACTACTTGGCGATTACTTCGTATGCAGAAGAGCTGCTCGAAGGCGTCAAAACCAAACTCACCGGCTGGCCTGATCGGGTCCGCACCATGCAGGAAAACTGGATCGGCAAATCAACTGGCGTGCGCTTCGCGTTTGGGCATGAGATAAAAGATGCCGACGGCAAGCTGGTGCAAGGCGGCAAATTATTTGTCTTCACCACCCGTGCCGATACCATTATGGGCGTGACGTTTTGTGCGGTGGCCGCAGAGCATCCGTTGGCCACAGTCGCTGCCGTTAATCGTCTCGAACTTGTGGCCTTCATTGAGGAATGCAAGCGCGGTGGCGTGGCTGAAGCGGATATGGCGACGGCTGAGAAGAAAGGCATGCCAACCGGATTATTTGTCACTCATCCGCTTACACAAGAAAAAATCGAAGTCTGGGTTGGCAACTATGTTTTGATGACGTATGGCGATGGCGCAGTGATGGGTGTTCCTGCGCATGATGAACGCGATTTTGCGTTTGCGAAAAAATACGCGCTGCCGATCAAGCAAGTCGTGGATACGGGCAAGCCTTATTCAATGGATGCATGGCAGACCCGCTATGGTGAATATGGAACCTGTACGGCTTCAGGCGTCATGGACGGCATGGGCTTTGACGCCGCTATCGACTATGTCGCCACTCAATTAAAAACCATGGGCGGCGAAAAGAAAATCCAGTACCGCCTGCGCGATTGGGGCATTTCAAGGCAGCGTTATTGGGGCACGCCGATTCCGATTATCCATTGCGGTAAGTGCGGCCCTGTTCCGGTGCCGTACGCCGATTTGCCGGTGAAATTACCGGAAGATTTAGTGCCGGATGGCTCGGGCAATCCACTAAAAAAAGATGCGCGATTCCTTGATTGCGCCTGCCCGAAATGCAGCCAACCGGCGCAGCGCGAGACCGATACGATGGATACATTCGTCGATTCATCGTGGTACTTCATGCGCTACTGTTCCCCCGACTCGGCCCACAGCATGGTCGACGAGCGCAATGATTACTGGATGCCGATGGATCAATATATCGGCGGAATTGAACATGCGGTATTGCATCTGCTCTACGCACGTTTTTGGACGAAGGTGATGCGTGATTTTGGTCTAATTAAATTTGATGAGCCCTTCACCAATTTATTTACACAGGGCATGTTGTCTGCCGAATGTTTTTATCGTGATGAAGCCAACGGGAAAAAACGCTGGTACTACCCCGATGAGGTGGCAGTACAGTTTAACGACAAAGGCCGCCCGATCGGCGCCACTTCGGTTGAGGATGGCGCAGCGGTCATGCTGGGCGGCATGGAAAAAATGTCGAAGTCGAAAAACAATGTGGTAGAGCCTAAAGACATTATTGCGAAATTCGGCGCCGACACAGCGCGTGCCTATGTGATGTTTGCGGGGCCGCCGGATCAAAGTGCGGCATGGTCAGACTCGGGGGCTGAAGGCGTGTTCCGCTTCATGCGCCGCTTGCACACTTACGGTCATGCACATCGCGATAGCGTGATGGCGGCGGATACAAAATTTAATGCCGCCGGGTTATCGCGCGAATTAAAATCATTCCGCCACAGCATTCATACGATTCTCAAGCAGGCCAATCATGATTATCAACGGCTGCAATACAACACCGTGGTTTCAGCGGCGATGAAAATGTTGAACACGCTCGAAGACATGAAAATGCCGACGGATGCGGCTTCCGCTTCTGTCAAAAAAGAAGCTGTTGCCATCCTGATCCGTATGCTTTATCCAATTGCCCCGCATCTGAATTTTCATTTATGGGATACGCTGGGATTTGCCGCAACGGAAGGCGAAATCATTGATGCCGCATGGCCGACCGTGGATGAGGCGGCGCTGGTGCAGGATGAATTGCAAATCGTGGTGCAGGTAAATGGCAAGTTGCGTGGCCAGATTACGGTGCCTGCCGCAGCTAGCAAAGAAGCGATTGAACAGCTCGCCTTGGCCGACGCGGGCGTAGCTAAACATACTGAAGGCAAGCCGATCAAAAAAGTGATCGTGGTGCCTGGAAAGCTCATTAATGTCGTCATCTAATTATTTGCGCTTCATTGCTGCTGTATCCACATTTCTGTGCCTCACCGGTTGCGGCTTTCAACTACGCGGCTCGTATGAATTGCCATATCAAGGCGTATTCGTTTCGGCACCCAGCGCATCATCGGTGGCGAGCAATATTCGCCGCGAATTGACTGGCGGTACAACCCGAGTATTGCCGTCAGCAAAAGAGGCTGACGCGCAATTAAATATTCTGGAAGAGCGCCGTGATCGACTAATTCTTTCACTCTCAGGTGCTGGCCGGGTCCGGGAATACGAACTGAAAATGGTCGTGCGCTATCAATTGGTTGATGGCAACGGTGCCACCATCATCCCGGTCAGTGAGATCCGGCTCTCGCGCATTTTGGCTTATGACGACAGTAAAATTATCGCCAAACAGCAAGAAGAAGCAATGCTCTATGCCGATATGGAAAAAGACGCCGTCGGCCAAATTTTGCGTCGTATGGTAGCCGTCAAACCTAACCGCGCACGCATTTCTTGATAACCACGCTAACGCCGACACCCATCTGCCGCCCTTATGCGCTTAACCGCTGAACAGTTTCTTGAACGTCCCCCGAAGATACTGAGTCCTCTTTATGTGATTCACGGTGCAGAGCCGTTGGCGTCGCTTGAGGCCGCTGATAGTTTGCGGGACATTGCACGCAAGACTGGCTATGTTGAGCGCGAGGTATTTACCGCAGAACCAGGTTTTGACTGGGGCCGTTTAATCGGCGCCAGCAACTCGCTCTCGCTGTTCGCGACCCAGCGTTTGATCGAGGTGCGCATCGCTACGGGCAAGCCGGGCAAAGACGGCTCAGCCGCGATTGAGTCTTACTGCCAGCGTTTGCCGGACGACACCATCACTCTTTTTTTGTTGCCCGAAATGGATTGGCAGGTCAAGAAAACCCAATGGTTTTCGGCCCTTGAGGCCGCCGCGACTTTGATTGAGGCCGTGCCCATTGATCGCCAGCATTTACCGCGCTGGCTGGCGCAGCGGCTATCGCGTCAGCATCAAAGTGCCAATGCAGGCGCATTGGAATTTTTGGCTGATCGCGTAGAAGGCAATCTGCTGGCCGCTCAGCAGGAAATCAAAAAGCTGGACCTGCTCTGTCCGCCAGGCGAAATCTCATTAAAGGTATTCGAAGATAACGTAACCAATGTATCGCGCTTCAACCCGTTTCAGCTTGTCGCGGCGATGTATGAACAAAGCGATGCGGGCGCGAACGCAGATGCCGCCAAAGCCGCCCGCCTGTTTCGCATGCTGGATGGCATGAAAGCAGAGGGCGAAGCGCCGCCGCTTATTTTATGGGTGCTGACCAATGAATTGCGCATGCTGATGCGGCTGCGCGGCTTCACCCAGAGCGGTCGTCCGCCGCACTCTTCCAAAGCGCGCGAACTGGAGCGTATCTCGCGCAAACATACTCAAGCGAGCATGACCGCACTGAATCTTCAAGCCGCAAAAGTCGATCGCATGATTAAGGGTCTCGATAACAATGACCTATGGGATGCGTTAGCACAGCTTGCCTGTGGTATTGGCGGAGTGCGGGCACCGATGTCGGCGGCCCGTCGTGCCGCCTAGCGAGCTGGAATATAAAGATATGAAAATGACCAACACTCAACATTCCGCCCTCACTAAACCCCAAGACATTGCCTTAATGATGCGCGACATAGGGGTGCGTGCCAAGGCGAGCGCACGGACACTCGCACGCGCCACCACGGCACAAAAAAATGCGGCGCTAATGGCGATAGCCGATGCCATCATCGCGGCCACA
>JANYDB010000043.1 GCA_025359985.1 Burkholderiales bacterium
GAGGTAACGTTCGTTCAGGGTGAGGTGCGTGCGCTTCATGGCAATGTCCTTTCGTCTTAGAAACAAAAGGGTACCGCTATTCGTGCCTCACCCCCTCCATCATGCGCCCTGATCTGTCGCCATTCGAAATGGAATCCAGGAAGATGCCCGTGGATGCTGGTGATTGCTGGCGCTTTATCTAGCTTGGGTAGGACGCCGCGTTTTATAAACTGCGCGCCTGAGACTCAAG
This sequence comes from Burkholderiales bacterium, assembly GCA_025359985.1. Taxonomy (GTDB): domain Bacteria; phylum Pseudomonadota; class Gammaproteobacteria; order Burkholderiales; family Usitatibacteraceae; genus UKL13-2. Next base: position 230 of record JANYDB010000043.1, read on the forward strand.
CTGACGGTGGTGAATGCTCAACAAGTTTGGAGCCTGGAAAGGTGCAAAACGCTAAAACTAACCAGGTTGTTTTGCGCTTCCGAACAAGACGCGTTTATTCAGTTAATAAAGCGGCCACGTATTGCTACGTGGCCGCTTTTTATAACGCAAATTATTTATCAATATGTCCGCGAATAAACCGGTGTGGGGTTACGTGACGGGTTACGCGAATCGTAGCGTGACTCGTATCGCGCATCTGGGCGTGACTCATCGCGGGACTCATAACGGGACTCATAGCGTGATTCTCGACGCGATACCGGCCGCACATTGACATCCACCTGCAAAGTTGAACCGGGATCGTATGCAAGGCGTGTTCGGTAGTCACGACCATGGTAGCGATAGCGCACATCATAGCCGCGCACTTCGTCACGGGTATCCGCTACAGTCTGGCAACGTTGTACATCACGCGTTACTGGAACGCGCTCAACATCGACTACTTCGCGAGGTGAAGAATAGGCGGAGGCGCGGCGATAGTTGCCATCATTGCGATAATTGTTCTCCGCGCTGCTACCCACGATGCCGCCGAGAATGGCACCAACGGCAGTGCCGCGATCACGCCCACCACTGGAGTGACCGAACTGATGGCCAAGTGCACCACCAATCACCGCACCGAGTACCGTACCGGCGCCGATACCGGAGCTACCGCGGTTATATTCACTTCGGTCGTTATAGGTTTGATCATAATTTTGATTATAGGCATCGTTATAAACCACACGATTCACACGTCGCTCTTCATAGCTGGCGACTTGCTCAGTCCAGCATTGCTGACGAGGAACAGATACGCGCTCATAAATGGGGGTTGATGAAATGACGGTAGCGGTATCATCGAAATCATTGGCGTAGGCGCTGACTGACAGCAAGCCTGCCAGCGATAGTCCTGCCGTAATGCTAATACGCTTAATCATGTTGGCTGCTGGTTTCATATGAGCTCCTGGTAAGTTGACTGCAATCGAGAAACGCGGGCATCTGAATGATGGTTGACGGTGATGAGCAACGATGCCCGGCAAAAATCGTGAACAAACTCACATTGGGCAGATTATTTTTTGAAGCGTGCTCTAAATCAGGACTATGAGCGCTTCATCCGCTCGCACTTGAGCATCCGGACTCGATTGAGTTTAAAATTGCGTATTGTTATCTGTTTGTAATTGACTGCTTTCCAGGAGATTTTCCATGTCGGCTGTACTTCAAAACCCATCCACTATTTCTGCCGCTCACACCAACGTAAAACTGCTCATCAACGGCAAATTAGTTGAATCTAAAACGCAGGTTTGGAAAGACGTCGTGAACCCGGCCACGCAGGTAGTTCTAGCGCGCGTCCCGTTCGCCACCCAAGATGAAATTAATGCTGCGATTGTCTCAGCCGCTGAAGCCTTTAAAACCTGGAAAAATACTCCGATTGGCGCGCGCGCGCGCATCATGCTGAAGCTGCAGGAGCTGATTCGCCGTGATATGAAAAAATTAGCGGCTTGTTTAACCGCTGAGCAGGGCAAGACTTTGCCGGATGCGGAAGGCGATGTGTTTCGTGGCCTCGAAGTCGTTGAGCATGCCTGCTCAATTGGCACGTTAAGCCTCGGCGAATTTGCCGAAAATGTCGCGGGCGGCATCGACACTTATTTCCTGCGTCAGCCCATCGGTGTGTGCGCGGGTATCACGCCCTTCAATTTCCCGGCGATGATTCCGCTGTGGATGTTTCCGATGGCGATTGTCACCGGCAACACCTTCGTCTTGAAGCCTTCCGAGCAGGACCCGATGACCACCATGCTGCTGGCCGAGCTCGCCATGGAAGCGGGTGTACCGGCAGGCGTGCTGAACGTGATTCACGGCGGCAAAGAAGCCGTGGATGCACTGTGCACCAACCCCGCCATCAAAGCCGTATCGTTCGTCGGCTCATGTCATGTGGGTGAGCATGTTTACAAACTGGCCAGCACCCACGGCAAACGCGCGCAGTGCATGATGGGCGCTAAAAATCACGCCGTGGTGATGCCTGATGCGAGTAAGGATCAATCCTTGAACGCCTTGGTGGGCGCGGGGTTCGGCGCTGCAGGCCAGCGTTGTATGGCAACTTCAGTGGTGGTGATGGTGGGCGAAGCGAGCCAGTGGATTCCAGACATTGTGAGCAAAGCGAAAGCGCTGAAAGTGAATGGCGGCACGGTCGCAGGAACAGATGTGGGCCCGGTGATTTCCAAACAAGCCAAGACACGTATAGAAGGCTTGATCGCACAAGGTGCCGCCGAAGGTGCCACGCTGGAGCTTGATGGCCGCAATCCTGTTGTACCGGGTTACGAAAAAGGTAATTTCATCGCGCCCACTATTTTTTCAGGCGTAAAACCCGGGATGAAAATTTATGATGAAGAAATTTTCGGGCCAGTTCTGATCATCGTTAATGTTGATACGCTGGACGACGCGATTGCATTAGTAAACGCAAACCCTTACGGCAACGGCACTGGCATCTTCACGCAATCGGGTGCCGTGGCACGCAAGTTTCAAAATGAAATCGATGTCGGTCAAGTCGGCATCAACGTCCCCGTTCCCGTGCCGGTGCCCTACTTTAGCTTCACCGGCTCACGCGGTTCAAAGCTGGGCGATCTAGGCCCCTACGGCAAGCAGGCCATACAGTTTTATACCCAGGTTAAAACCGTGACTGAACGCTGGTTCGATGACTCGCTCACCAACACGGGCGTCAACACCACCATTAGCCTGAAGTAGTCACGATGGAAGCAACCCCTGCGCGGCTAAAGGCAATATTTTGGTTATTTGCCGTAGGCAGCGTGCTTGGCTTTGGCCTATTCATCTACAGCGTGATTCAAAGCCAATACGCCTGGGCCGTGATGAGCTTAGGCTTTGTTTTTTCCATGCTAGCCACCGCCGTAAATCCCAATATGCTTTTCAGAAAATTTCGTGATCAGGCGCTGAACGGATCCGTAGCAAATTCATCCATCAGCGCCCATCGCTACTTCACGTTGCTGATGTGGATTTGTTATGTCGGTGCGCTGGTGATGTTTTTAATCGGTAAATTCAGAATCTAGTTTCGAAACACCCGAAGGATCATAAAATGAAAATCGCTTTCATTGGCTTAGGCCACATGGGCAATCCCATGGCACGTAATTTATTGAAGCACGGCCATGCCTTAAAAGTATTTGATGTCATGCCTGGGCTGGTTAAAACACTTACTAATCTGGGCTGCGACCATGCGACTTCCGCTGCCAAATGTGCGGAGGATGTTGATGTGGTCATTACCATGTTGCCGTCCTCCCCACATGTGCGCTCGGTGTACTTGAACGCCACCGGGATATTGTCCGCTGCAACGCCCGACACGCTGCTGATCGACTGCTCCACGATTGATCCGCATACCGCGCGTGATGTGGCCTTTGATGCCAGAGCGAAGAGTTTCAGCATGATTGATGCGCCAGTATCCGGCGGCACCGGTGGCGCCGAAGCGGGCACGCTTACTTTTATGGTCGGTGGCGATAGTCAGGATTTTGAAAAAGCTAAACCCATACTGGCCTGCATGGGCAAAAACATTGTGCATTGCGGTGGTGCAGGCAATGGGCAAGTTGCCAAGATTTGCAACAATATGATGTTGGCGATTGAAATGATTGCGACCGCCGAAGGTATGTCACTGGCCGCCAAGCTTGGCATGGATCCGAAGGTGTTTGCGGGCATCGCCAATACTTCAAGTGGCCGCTGCTGGAGTTCTGATACTTATAATCCCTATCCGGGCGTGATAGACAACGCGCCCGCCTCACGCGGCTATACCGGCGGCTTTGGTTCAGACCTGATGCTCAAAGATTTAACGCTGGTGACAGAAGCCGCAAAAGCCGCAAAGCATCCGGTGATGCTGGGTGCTGCCGCGCAACAGCTCTACCAAATGCATTCCGGCAACGGTCATGGCGCGCTGGATTTTTCCAGCATTATCAAGCTGTACAAAAAGGATTAGCCGTGATTACGCATACGATTGAAAACCACACCTGCATTATTACCATTCACAATCCCCCGGTTAACACTTGGACGCCTGAATCTTTATTGGCGTTAAAGAATTTAACGTATGAGCTTGACGCCAATAAAAATATTTACGCCGCTATCATTACTGGACAAGGCGAGAAATTTTTTTCCGCCGGTGCCGACCTTAAACGTTTCCAGGCGGGCAAAGCAGCCGCACGCGAATTCATTACCGTTTTTGGCGAGGCTTTTGAAGCGTGGATGAATGCACGCTTTGTGACGATCGCGGCGATCAATGGTTACGCCATGGGTGGTGGCATGGAAGCGGTGCTGGCCTGCGATACACGCATCGCCGAAGCGCACGCCATCATGGCGCTGCCAGAACCAAAAGTGGGTTTATTGCCGGGCGGATGCGGCACTCAAAATTTACCCGCGCTGGTGGGCGAAGGTTGGGCGAAACGTATTTTACTCACGGGCGAGCAGCTCAATGCAGAGACGGCGTTGCGCATTGGGTTAGTGCAGGAAGTAGTTGAAAAAGGTCAATCGCTCAATGCCGCCAAAGCACTTGCCGAGCGCGTGGCAGGCTTGTCGCCGAAGTCTGTTGAATTCTGTAAATCACTAATGCACAACGCGCGCAACGGAGTATCGCGCAGTGAAGGCATCAAGCTGGAGCGTGAACGGTTTATGGATTTATTCGAGTTTGAAGATCAGGCCGAAGGGGTCGCCGCGTTTCTGCAAAAGCGCAAACCAAACTGGAAGAATGGCTAGCTTGCATGAATCTTACAAATACATTGTCGAATCCATTACCTAGCCCATTGTTGAATTCATTGTCGAACACAGCCGAGCTACTCGTTGAGGTGCGCAAGCATATTGCGCATCTGACGCTTAATCGTCCGCAGGCTCTCAACGCGCTATCACACACCATGATTGAGGAAATGTCGCGTCTGCTAGATAGCTGGGCGAACGACGACAATATTAAAGCGATTATTGTGCGCGGCGCAGGCGAAAAATCGTTTTGCGCAGGAGGCGATATTCGCGCGCTGTATGAAGCCGGCAAAAAAGCCGATGGCAGCGAGCATGAATTTTTTGTACGCGAATATGAGCTCAATTTCAAAATTCATCGCTACCTCGTCAATACCGACAAGCCGTACATCGCGTGGATTGACGGCATTGTCATGGGTGGTGGCATGGGTATCGCTCAAGGGGCGCCGCTTCGTATCGTCGGCACTCGCACCAAAATGGCAATGCCCGAAACCGCGATTGGCTTATTTCCGGATGTAGGCGGCAGTTATTTTTTATCACGCTGCCCCGGTGCGATCGGTTTGTATCTGGGGCTAACCGGGCAAACCATTAAAGCAGCCGATGCACTCTACACCGGACTCGCAACCCATCACATCGCTTCTGAATCAGCGTTTGAATTTGATTATGCGCTCGATGAGCTAGTCGATTGGTCAATCGGCACCGTACCCGCATTAAACGAGATCGTGCAAAAATTTTCCAGCGTGCCGATTGAGCCTGCCACCTTGCCACCGCTGCGCAGCGTGATCGAAAAACATTTCGCCCACCAAAAAAATGTATACGCCATCGTTGAATCTTTGGAAAGTGAAACCGACCCGGCGCATGTTGATTGGGCACGCAGCATGGTCGCCTTACTCAAAAAACGTTCACCCACCCTGCTGGAAGTCACCAAGCGCCAGATTGAATCGGCCGCGACATTATCGCTAGCGGAATGCTTTCGCATGGAGATGGATTTGGTCACGCGCACTTTCGAACAGGGCGATGTGGTCGAAGGCATTCGTGCTTTGTTGATCGACAAGGATCATGCGCCAAAATTTAAACCCGCCACATTAGCTGAAGTGAGCATAGCCAATATTGATCATTTTTTTGCCAGCCCCTGGACCGCAGAAAATCATCCGTTGCGGCATCTGACCCTGTCCTTATCTAGTAAATAATGCAAAAACTTTTTAAACGAAAGTCACCATGCGTCTGGTCACCTATCAATTGCTCAACAGCACCGAACTTCGTACCGGCATCCAGATCAGTAAAGATCAGGTACTCGACATTGCGCATGAAGCAGCAGCGCTGAACAGCACGGCAGCCATCACCACCATGCTCGACATTATTGCCGGTGGCGAAGTCACGATGCGCTTGCTACGCGAGATTGAAGCCGCACCTAAAACGGCACCCGTGATGCTCAATCAAGCGTTGTTAAAAGCGCCGATCCCGCGCCCGACCAAAAACATATTTTGTGTGGGCTGGAATTATCTGGATCATTTTTCAGAAGGTGCAGCAATGGCGCAGGACAGTCGCGAGCTGCCAAAATATCCGGTGTTTTTTTCGAAAACACCCACAACGGTGAATGGCCCTTTCGATGTCATTCCATTTGATGAAACTATCTCCACGCAGCTCGATTGGGAAGTTGAGCTGGGCGTCGTGATTGGCATCCCGGGTAAAAACATCGCTGAGGTTGACGCGATGAAGCATATTTTCGGCTACACCATCATCAACGATGTGACCTGGCGTGATGTGCAGCGCCGCCATGGTGGGCAGTGGCTTAAGGGCAAGAGTCTAGATGGCACCTGCCCAATGGGACCCTGCATCGTCACCGCTGACTCACTTGACCCGACGCACCTGAATCTTAAGTGCCGTGTGTCCGGCGTGACCAAACAACAATCGAACACGCAGCATCTCTATTTTAAAATCCCGCGCCTGATTCAGGATCTGTCAGCGGGCATGACTTTGGAGGCAGGCGATATTATTTCGACGGGCACGCCCGAAGGTGTCGGCTTCGCACGCACTCCGCCTGAGTGGATGAAGCCCGGAGATTTATTGGAAACTGAAATTGAAGGTATTGGTATCATGCGCAATCCCGTCGGCAGTTATTGAAATGCATTTAAAAACATGACCCCTAAAATATCTGCTCGTGCAAATATAAAATTGCGCTCGTTGCTGGGCGGAGTACTGTTTGGGTCGACGATTATGCTGAGCGCTATCCATCACGCGACCGCACAGCCGCTTAAAACCAATCCGCCGCCTACAGCAACCACAGCATCGACAAGCTCGCCATTTGAGCTGGTGTTAATTGATAGCGCCAGCGAAAAACAGCTCGGCGGATTCCCGCTTGATCGAGTGCTGATCGCAAAGGCAATAACTGTTTTAAAAGAAGCCGGCGCACGTGGCGTGGTGTTAAAGTTTTTTTATGACCAGCCGGGCACCTCAGCGGAAAGCGATAAAGAGCTGGCCGATGCTATCGGCAGCATCAAGACGCTGCTGCAAGCGCGCATGGATGAAGCCGAGCTAACCGCAAACCCACTGCCTGCGCGATTCATGGCAGGCATGGTGATAGGCGATTTTAAAAACTCGCTTACGGGCACCAGCGGCTGGATTCCACTGGCGCCGTTTGCAGCGGCTGCATTCGACATCGGCTTCGTCGATACCGCGTCACCCGACAGCGTGCCTATCATTGAGAGCTATCAAAACAAGCCGGTGAAATCATTAACGCTGGCAACGCTGGAAATGGCGACGGGCAAACAAGCAAAAATTGACAGCGGCACGCGCGTTACACTGGGTGAAAAATCACTGACGCTAACCGATGATAATCAGGTGCCACTCAAGCTCACCTCCATCGTCCTCCCGGATTACATGCCCTTCACCACGCTGGTGGACCACAAAACTGACAAGGCCCTGCTACAAGAAAAATTTCGCGACAAGGTGGTGGTGATCGCCTATGACGGCGAAAAAATGCATTTTCTAACCACTCGCGTCGGCACCGTAAAAGCCCACCGTTTGTTTTACCTAGGCTTGCTGGATGTTTACCGGCAGTGGAGCTTAATGAAATAGGATTGAAAACAGGATTGCGAAATAACGTTGAAATGGGTTTGATTATTTCTGCCAATGCACGATAAAAGTTTCCACTAACCAACCTCGTTTATTGACGGGCGTTTTGAAGCAAAAAAGCCTCAAAAGTCGCCTGTTTTCTGGGATTGCATTTGTTGTTCATATAGTTTTGTAACCCCTTGGTGCATTATTTTTATTCTCGGCAAATTCAAAACATTTTCAACAGCGCTCAAAGTTCACTGCGCTGCACCAGTCATAGCGCAAATTGCACATCTATTTAATGCAATCAGCCTCGCGCAATGCCAACATTGGCCTTGTCGTTGAGATATTGTTTCCAAGCCTCATCGCGAACGGCGTTGTAAGTTGCAAGTTGTGCGGGGCCCCCTTCAATTTGTGAAAACGGAAATTGCCATATTGCTCTAATAGCAACGATTCGCAAGGTTGCTTTGGGAAACTGCGCAAAAAACCCGCTCTGCGTTAAATGTCGCACCTCAATGCATCAGCAACATGCCGCTCTTGACGACAGATTTACGAATGCCCGCGATGAATAAATAATTCGCGCAGGATGAATAGCATTGGCCATCAACGACAATATCAAGGCCCGCTTGCGAATTTCTCGACCGATTTCCATCGCTGCCGTCACTTTACCGCCGCTACATAGATGTATTCGTTTGGTGTCAAGATTGCTATCGAGTAAGCTTTTAAACTCAGCTGATGTTGATGCCTCAATTGATCCGTCAATCGTCTATGATTGCTGATCTACACGCACAAAAGCTTTGGACAGCCTCGCAAGATTGGAAGGCGACCCATTTGCTGCGCCTTGGGTTTGCAGTCTTTCACAGCCTGACATGCAGGCTGTAAATAACATGATTAGAATCACGGGCAGTTTCATCATTTTTTAAGTACAGTTGGCTTACGGTTTTTTATTAGATGCGGTAGCGTGATTGAACAATATATTGCCGTCGTTATCATATTTAATTATGCCAATACGCCCTGCTCTCGCCGCGACTTGCCCAACAGCCATGCGCCGGATGGCCCCGTTAACGCGAGGAGCAGTCCTAGCGGTGCCCAGAGTGGTGCGGCAAGCATCGCATAGGATGTGCCAGCCCAGCCAAGCGCGCTTATCCCTTCTATCAGATTGATGACCATGTTTCCTTGCCCACGTTTTTTCATATTCTTGCGATCACCTTGGCGCGGATACCAGATCTGGATCAATCCAGCGGAGATCGTGCCACCTGCTATAAAAGACGCGAATGCTGCCGCATAAAGCGGGGTGGTGAACAGTAAATAAGCCAACACCGGCGATACCAGTATCCATACTGGCATCACCGCGGCCAGCGCTTTCATCCAGCGGATGCGTGCTAACTGAACGGGCGCTACGCCGATTAATTCCGGCGCATCTTCGGCGGCGATGGTGATCCAGGCGAGGCTGCCAGCCAAAGTGCTGGCTAGCATGATAGTGGCGGGCATTACTAGTAGCGTCATATCCTGTCGTCTGAAAAATATAAAAATCATCGGTAGCAGATAGAGCATTTGCAAAAAAGTCTGAGCTATTAAATTGGGATCGCGGACGATCAGCTTCCATTCTTTGATCAGCACATTCATCATCAGCCCTTGACGAAATTTGATACTGCCACCCATTACCGCAGGCAATTTTTTGCTCGCCTGGCCGGTTACCGATTCCTGTGTGCCGGCTAAAAAACGTTTGTACGTCAGACTGACCACCAGCCAGAATCCGCCGAGACCCACGCCCATCACGATGAGCAATGGCAACCATTCGCCCAGCATCGCGCGCAGCGGAAACCATATCGCACTATCCGGTGCAAGTGGCCCATCGACAGCAATCCATTGTTTAAAGGTGCTGGTGATGCCCGCGCGAGTTTCGGTGCTGAGCATAGTCTGCACCTGGCTCGCCAGAAAAAACATTGCGCCGACGAGCGCGCCAATCAATTGCCCCACCATCCGCGCATGACGTGCCCCCAGCACGCGTACCAGCGTGAGCGTCAGCAGCATGCCCAGCGCAGAAACAAATAGACCAATTGAAATCAGCGCAGGATAAATAGCTAATAAATGAGCGTGTCCTGTGATCAGGCCCATGTGTGCAAACGGTGTGAACAACAATAAATACAGGAATACCGACGAGATCGCCACGCCCATTCCGCGCACAATAAAAACGGTCTGAGTCGGCATCGGTGACGACAATAGCAAATCAAAATCACCACGATCAAACAGTGCGGTGATAGACAACAAAATCGCCTGCGAGAACATTAACGATATAGCGAACCACAACGCCGCGCCCGTCACCAATGTCGCCATCGGCGGCGGCGCTGCGCTGCTGGTGCCTGCTATTGCGCCTGAAAGTGGGCCTAAGTTACTTAACGTAAGCCACGCCACTAAATGCAGGCACGCCCACAATAAACCGCCGCCAATAACGATCAACCACAGACTGGTACGACTGATGTTGCGCCACGCCAGGCGCAGCTCATGGCGCAATAGCCACGGCCAGGTGGCGGCGGTGAATGTGAAGATCATGTCGTGCCTTCAGACTTCGCACTAGTTCGGCTCGCAGCTTCAATATTGGTGCGCTGCGAAGTCAACTCCAGGAACACATCCTCCAGCGTAGCATTCTGGCCCGGTGTGGCGTTGGCCGCGGCTAACTCACGCAGCTCGTCTAACGTACCCTGCGCAATAATTTTGCCTTTTTGAATAATGCTGATGCGCTCCGCCAAACGCTCGGCCATTTCCAGAATATGGGTGGTAAGCACGATGGTGTTGCCTTGCTTCACGCGCTCGAGCAATAAATCTTTCACCTGCCTTGCGGCGGCAGCATCAAGCCCGGTAAGCGGCTCATCGAGAATCATGACTTGCGGGTCATGAATCAAGGCACCGGCCAACGCGAGCTTTTGGCGCATGCCGCGCGAAAAGCCTTCAATGTATTCGCTGGTGTTGCCCCACAAATCCAGCCAGCGCAATAATTCCTCGGCACGCGCAGCGGCAATTGTTGATTCAACACTCCACAGCCCGGCCACAAATTCCAGATATTCCAGCGGCCTTAATTTTCCGTACAGCAGCGGATCATCGGGCAAAAAAGCCAGCAAGCGTTTCGCTTCGGTGGGATGGGTTGCGATGTTGTGACCCAGAATATGGGCGGTGCCTATGTCCGCTTTGAGTAAACCTGCGACGATACGCAGCGTGGTGGTTTTGCCTGCACCGTTTGGCCCCAACAACGCATGAAATTCACCACGCGGAATCGTCAGATCCAGATTACTGACCGCATACTTGCCGCCAAAATGTTTGACCAATCCGTTGATTGCGAGGGCCGGGGCGGGTTCAGGTGAAATGCTCACTGAAGGCGTTGCTGAAGGTGTAACTGAATGAGCAGCAGTTTGGGTTTGCATACGTGCCTTAATTAAATCGCCAACATAAAATTGCGAATAAAAAATGCCATCTTCGTAAAGACGGCATTTAAATTTACATCAAGAGTAAGCAACATTTAAATAGTACAAACTCTAGCATGGTAGCGGCATTTAAAGCATTTATGCTTCAAGATGACCGCCAATACTGGTGTTTAGAAATACGCTTCTTCCATCTGCAGCACACTTTCTGCGCCGGTAATGATGGCTTCAGAGAAACCGGTACTGAGCGAAATAATGTGATCACCATAAAAACGCGTGGTCATGATTTTCGCTTTCAGGAAATCTGTATCAACCCGGCCCTCACCCTTTGCTGCAGCCAATTGTTGGGCGGCCACGAGTGCGGCGCGGCCCATCATCCAGCCGCCGCAAACCGTACCGGCCAATTTTAGATAATGCACTGCACCGGCATTCACAGCGCCCTGATTGCTCGGAAAAGTAAGCGCAACCCATTCGGTGGCGCGCTTGAATTCCCGAAGGCCTCCCGCCAAAACTTTGCTGAATGCCTGCAAATTAATATCGCCTGCAGCCATCAGTAGCGGCAACAGTTTTTCCATTTCCTGAATGAGCACGAATGAAGTCGCGCCGCCTTCACGGCCCACTTTACGTCCGACTAAATCGATGGCCTGAATGCCAGTGGTGCCTTCATAAATCGTGGAAATGCGTGAGTCGCGATAATATTGTGCGGCGCCGGTTTCTTCGACAAAACCCATCCCGCCGTGAATTTGGATACCCAGCGAAGCCACGTCAATGCCGATTTCAGTACTCCAGCCTTTAACAATCGGAATCATTAAATCGACTAGCGCTTGGTGGGTCTGTTTCTCATGCGCGTCGGTGGATTTTTCGGCGATGTCGAGGCAGCTTGCCGTCCAGTAAATTAATGCCCGCGATGCTTCGGCATAGGCGCGCATCGTCAGCAACATGCGTTTGACGTCGGGGTGATAAATGATCGGTACCGATTTGGGTTTATCGCCGAGCGCAGCCGGCACGGCGGTGGTGGGGCGGCCCTGCACCCGTTCGCGCGCCCACACCAACGCATGTTGATACGCGCGTTCGGCAATCGACACGCCCTCAAGGCCCACGCCCAGGCGCGCTGCATTCATCATCACAAACATGTATTCAAGGCCACGATTCGGCTCACCCACCACGTAGCCTATGGCACCACCGTCTTCGCCATACATCATCACGCAAGTCGGGCTGGCATGGATGCCGAGCTTGTGCTCAATGGACACGCATTTCACATCGTTGCGCGCGCCCAATGTGCCGTCAGCATTCACCATTTTTTTAGGTACCACGAATAATGAAATACCCTTTACACCTTCAGGCGCACCTTCAATGCGCGCCAGCACCAGGTGAATAATATTGTCGGTGTAGTCGTGCTCGCCATAAGTAATAAAAATTTTGGTGCCAAAAATTTTATAGGTGCCGTCAGCCTGTGGCACGGCCTTGGTGCGAACCAGCGCCAGATCAGAGCCCGCTTGCGGCTCCGTCAAATTCATCGTGCCCGTCCACTCGCCCGAAACCATTTTAGGCAGGAAGGTGTCCTGCAAATACGGCGAGCCGTGTTGCACCAGCGCTTCGACCGCGCCATTGGTTAGCAGTGGACACAGCTTGAACGCCATATTAGCGCTGCCGATAACCTCACTGACCGGAATCGCCACAGCATGGGGCAACCCTTGACCGCCAAATTTTGGTGGGCCGGCGAGTGCGCTCCAGCCCCCTTCACTGTATTGCCGATAAGCGTCTTTAAAACCCGCTGGCGTGGTCACCACCCCGGCATTCCATTTCGCCCCTTCTTTGTCGCCCGATCGATTGATCGGCGAGAGCACATTGGTCGCGAGCTTGGCCGCCTCCTCCAGAATCGGCGTGAGCAGATCATCGGTCACTTCTTCACAACCCGGCAATTGGGTAATTTGCGCCAGGCCAATCACATCGCGCAGCAAAAAAGTAATATCTTTAAGGGGTGCTGCGTATGCGCTCATGATCGCTCCAAAACCATTCAAAAATAAATTAGATTGCCGCCGTTAACTCAGGCACCAACGTAAATAAATCGCCGACCAAACCATAATCAGCTACCTGAAAAATCGGCGCTTCCGGGTCTTTATTAATGGCAACGATAACCTTGCTTTCCTTCATGCCTGCCAGGTGCTGAATAGCGCCCGAAATACCCACCGCAATATATAGCTCGGGGGCGACGATCTTGCCGGTTTGGCCGACCTGATAATCGTTCGGCACAAACCCGGCATCAACTGCCGCACGTGAGGCGCCGAGTGCAGCCCCTAATTTATCCGCGAGCGGCTCTAATACAGCACGATATTTATCACCATCACCGAGGCCGCGCCCGCCAGACACAATACGTTTAGCCGCCGCCAGTTCAGGCCGATCTGATTTGGTGAGTTCTTGTTTAACCACTCTAGAAATACCGGCATCGGTAGCGCTGGCGATATTTTCAATCACGCCATTTCCACCCATGGCAGCAACCGCATCAAAGCCGGTTGAGCGCACCGTGATAATTTTGATGGCATCCGACGACTGCACAGTGGCGAAGGCATTGCCTGCATAAATCGGACGAACAAATATATCAGCCGATTCAACCGCAACGATGTCAGAAATCTGCATCACATCCAGCAAAGCGGCCACGCGTGGCAGCAGGTTTTTACCAAACGCGGTAGCGCCCGCAAGCACATGCGAATAATTTTGGGCGAGTCCGACCACCAAGGGTGCGAGGTTTTCAGCAACCGCCATCGCATAATACGGGGCATCAGCCACCAGCACTTTGCCCACGCCGACTATCGAAGCCGCGGCGCTGGCCGCGGCGGCGCAATGACTGCCCGCAATCAGCACATCAATATCGCCGCCTATCTTATGGGCAGCGGCAACAGTATTGGTAACGCCCGGTTTCAGCGAGGTGTTGTCGTGTTCTGCAATAACCAGGATAGCCATTTAAATCACCTTCGCTTCGTTTTTTAATTTATCGATCAATGCCGCCACATTCGCCACCATCACCCCGCCCTTGCGCTTAGCAGGCTCAACCACCTTGAGGGTTTTGAGTCGCGGGGAAACATCCACACCGAGACTTTCCGGGGTAACAATATCCAGCGGCTTTTTCTTCGCCTTCATGATGTTGGGCAAGGTCGCATAACGGGGTGTATTTAAACGCAAATCGGTGGTGATGATTGCGGGAAGCTTGATTGCCACAGTCTCCATGCCGCCATCAATTTCACGCATCACTTCGGCTTCACCGTTGGCAATCGTTACTTTGGAGGCGAAGGTGGCTTGAGGCCAATTCAATAATGCTGCGAGCATTTGGCCGGTCTGATTGGAGTCGTCATCAATAGCTTGCTTGCCGAGAATCACCAATTGCGGCGCTTCATTGGCAGCGATTGCCTTAAGCAGTTTTGCCACCGCCAGCGGTTGAATGTCTGCCGCAGTTTCTACCAGAATGGCGCGGTCAGCACCCATCGCCAGCGCGGTGCGTAGTGTTTCCTGGCATTGCGTTGCGCCAATGGATATCGCCACAATTTCGGTAGCGATTCCGGCTTCTTTCAATTTCACCGCTTCTTCAATCGCGATTTCATCAAAGGGATTCATGGACATTTTGACGTTGGCAGTTTCAACGCCGGTTTGATCTGCCTTGACGCGAACTTTTACGTTGTAATCAACCACACGCTTCACGGGGACGAGAATTTTCATAGGAAACAAAGGCCTTGGACTTAAAATTTGGGATTAAAACAAGCGTTTGAATTATAGACGAGTTTGGCTGGGTCACAGACGATTTATAGGCGGAAACAGTCTAAATCGAGCGGCTTCAACGAGAATTTATAGTTGCAGAATCAGAGAACTTGTGGCACGTACAGTGACACAACGCCGCCACGCTTAATGCGTGATGGATGCGTGATTATCACGTTCTGAAAAAAGTGCTTACCGTTACCCGCGATGATGGATTAACGCTTCAAGCGATAAGCAATTTCACCCACAATCCCGCGCCGAAAGGCGAGCACGCAGACCACAAAAGTGACGCCCATAATAATCGTCACCCATGAGCCGAACCCTGCCAGATAGTTCTGCATGGTGATAATCGTAGTAGCGCCTAACACCGGCCCCAGAATGGTGCCCATGCCACCCAGGAGCGTCATCAGCACTACCTCGCCGGACATTTGCCAGCTCACGTCAGTGAGACTGGCAGCACCGACGGACAATGCCTTTAAAGCACCCGCCATACCAGCCAGCGCGGCGGATAGTACAAATGCCATCAGCTTGTATTTATCAACATCGTAGCCCAGTGACAATGCGCGCGGCTCGTTTTCACGAATCGATTTCAGCACCTGCCCAAATGGTGAATAAATGGCGCGATAAATCACCCCGAAGCCCAGCAAAAATAAGGCGAGCACAAAATAATACATAACGATATCGTCAGACACCGGAATCACGCCGAATAGCGGGTCGTGCGGGGTGCTTTGCAGATTGATCAGTCCAAACGCCTTGCCGCGTGGCACATTCTGCAGGCCGTCTTCAGCGCCGGTAAACGGAGCCTGCACGCAAATGAAATAGACCATTTGGGACAATGCGAGCGTGACCATCGCAAAGTAAATCCCCTGACGACGTACCGCCAGCCAGCCGACCAAATAGCCCATCGCTGCAGCACCTGCAGTGCCAATTAAAACCGCCAGCTCAGGTGTCAGCCCCCACACCTTGGCAGCATGGCCACAGAAATACGCGGCCATCCCAAAAAACATAGCGTGTCCGAACGACAGCAGGCCGGTAAAACCAATCAATAAATTAAAGGCGCATGCAAATAAAGCAAAACATAAAGCACTCATTAGGAACAGCGGGTAGCCGCCCACGAACGGGGCAATCACTGCGCCAGCAAGCAAAATGCCGTAAAGAATTTTCGTGCGTTTATCCATGATTACTTCTCGCGCCCGAATAAACCGGCCGGGCGAATCAGCAGCACAATCGCCATAATAATAAACACCACCGTGGCTGAGGCTTCAGGATAAAAAACCTTGGTCAGCCCTTCGATCAAACCCAGCGCCAGCCCGGTAACAATGGCACCCAGTATCGAGCCCATACCGCCGATCACGACCACCGCAAAAACCACGATTACAATGTTTGAACCCATCAGCGGGTTTACCTGATACACCGGGGCCGCGAGCACGCCCGCGAGGCCCGCGAGGCCCACCCCAAATGCATAGGTCAGTGTTACCATCAGCGGCACATTAATCCCGAAAGCCTGCACCAGCTTGGGATTCTCGGTGCCCGCGCGCAGGTATGAGCCCAGACGTGTGCGCTCGATCACGAACCAAGTGGCAAAGCATATTGACAGACACGCCACGATCACCCATGCCCGATATTTGGGCAGCATCATAAAGCCTAGATCAAACGCGCCTTTAAACAACTCGGGCAAATCATACGGCTGGCCCGACACGCCGTATTGATCACGGAAAATACCCTCGATAATTAACGCCAATCCAAACGTGAGCAGCAATCCATAAAGATGATCAAGCTGATACAGCCAGC
This sequence comes from Burkholderiales bacterium, assembly GCA_025359985.1. Lineage (GTDB taxonomy): Bacteria > Pseudomonadota > Gammaproteobacteria > Burkholderiales > Usitatibacteraceae > UKL13-2. The sequence goes on from JANYDB010000043.1 coordinate 16,978, forward strand.
GCAGCATGGTCTTTTCAATAATGATGCCCACTATAGCCACACCTAACGGCGCTAGTAACAGCGACCACCAGTAATTAACGCCAAAATAATTCAACAGCATCCACGAAAAAAATGCGCCCATCATGTAAAACGCGCCATGCGCAAAATTCACGACATTGAGCATCCCAAAAATAACCGCGAGCCCCAGCGATAGCATCGCGTAAAACGAGCCGTTTACCAGCCCAATCATGAGCTGGCCCATAAGAGCCTGAGTGGGGACGCCGAAAATTTCGGTCATGAAATACGTGCGCCGATGAGTGCTGTTGGCATGCTATTTTTATGTATGTTTTTTTGGATGAGGTGTTTGTAAATCATTCCGATTGCCGTTACGCAACCGGAATGATCCGGTTTTCCAGGGACTATTTTTTAAGTGCGGCGCAGCGTGATAGCGCCAATGGCTGGAACGCATCTTCGCCTTTGACCGTGCCTTTAAGGGTGTAATAATCCCATGGCGCTTTGGATTCCGATGGCTTCTTTACCTGGAACAAATACATATCGTGCACCATGCGACCGTCCTCACGAATCTTGCCGCCTTTGGCGAACATATCGTTAATGGGTGTGTCTTTCATTTTTTTCAGTACCGCAGCGGTGTCGTCAGTGCCGGCCGCTTTTACCGCATTCAAATAATGCAGCACAGATGAATACACCGACGCGTGATTTGAGTTCGGTTTTTTCTTCATGCGTTCTTCATAGCGCTTGGCCCAGGCACGGGTTTCCGAATTCATGTCCCAGTACCAGCCTTCCGTCAGATACAAACCCTGCGCGGTATTCAGGCCAACCGCATGCACATCTGTAATCAGCATCAGTAAAGCGGCTAAATTCTGATTCTTGGTCAAGCCAAATTCGGAAGCAGCCTTAATGCTGTTAACGGTATCAAGACCGGCATTGGCCAAGCCGACAATTTTGGCTTTGGATGCCTGCGCTTGTAACAAGAACGATGAAAAATCGCTGGTGGACAGCGGATGTTTGACTGAGCCCAGCACCTTGCCGCCGGCTGCTTTCACCACATCGCCCGTGTCCTTCTCCAGCGATTGACCAAACGCATAATCAGCGGTCAGAAAAAACCAGCTATCGCCGCCGTCTTTGACAATGGCTTTGCCAACCACATTGCCCAGTGCAACGGTATCCATCAAATAATGAATGCCTGTATTGGGCGAGCATTCTTCATTAGTTAGCTTGGAAGAGGCCGCGCCGGTCACCACGGTGATTTTGTTTTTTTCTTTGCCTAGACCCTGCACAGCAATGGCAACAGCCGAGTTCAGGTTTTCAAATGTGGCATCCACTTTATCGCGGTCAAACCATTGCTGGGTGATGTTCTTAGCCACATCTGCTTTGTTCTGGTGATCCGCGTTGACGAGCTCAATATTTTTACCAAACATCTTGCCGCCGAAATCTTCGATCGCCATGCGTGCAGCCATGACAGCCCCAGGCCCGCCGTAGTCGGCATAAACGCCGGACATATCGGTCAGCACCCCAATCTTCACCACATCGTCAGAAGCCTTGCCTTGTTGGGCTGCTGCAATCGTGGCAGTACCGGCGCTACAAATGAGCGCGGCTGTCACTAATGTGCTTAATAGTTTTCGTTTCATCATGATTTCTCCTCGTTATTGAGCCGCTCGTTAATCAAACATTAAAGGCTCGTTCGTTTATCAAAAATTAAACTCCCAAAAACTCATGAAGCATCTCGGTCTTCGTTGCCAGTTCGTGCTTCTCAACAATCGCCGCAATCTTGCCATGTTCCATCACATAATGCCGATCTGCCAAAGGTGCTGCAAAACGAAAATTCTGTTCCACCATAATAATCGTGAAACCCTTGGCTTTAAGCTCGCGAATAACGCGTCCCAACACCTGCACAATGACAGGCGCCAAGCCTTCAGTAATTTCATCGAGTAATAAAATATCGGCTCCGGTTCGCAGGATGCGGGCCATCGCGAGCATTTGCTGTTCGCCACCCGACAGGCGTGTTCCCTGGCTGGCACGGCGCTCTTTCAAGTTGGGAAACATGGCGTAGAGTTCTTCAACACTCATGCCTGCATTCGCATTGGCATTTCCGCCACTTTTACCCAAACCTACTTTCGGCAATAACAGTAAATTTTCTTCGCAGCTCAGGCTCGAAAAAATACCACGCTCTTCAGGACAATAGCCCAGCCCGAGACGAGCAATTTTGTGCGACGGCATGCCTATCGCTTCAACACCGTTAATTTTGATCGAGCCCGCACATTTACCCGTCAAACCCAGAATGGCTTTCAGCGTCGTGGTACGGCCAGCACCGTTGCGACCCAGCAATGTAATCAGCTCGCCGCGATTAACCTCAAGCGATACCCCATGCAATATATGCGACTCACCGTAATAGGCGTGCAGGTTCGAAATGGAAACTGCGGCGTCGGCGGCAGCTAAAGGAATGTGAATGGGGGCAATGACGGGGTCATTGCTGGGAGTAGTGCTGAAGGAAGTAGTGGAGATGGCGCTCATACAATCTCCATTTCACTTGAGCCCACATAGGCTTCCAGCACCTGCGGGTTTTTAGAAACCTCTGCATACGGCCCTTCAGCCAACACCGCGCCACGTGCCAGCACGGTAATGGTGTCGCACAGATTGGCCACCACGCTCATGTTGTGTTCCACCATCAACACAGAGCGGTTGGCGGACACTTTGCGAATCAGCTCCACCACGCGGCCCACGTCTTCATGGCCCATGCCCTGTGTGGGCTCATCCAGCAACATCAGCTCGGGATCAACGGCCAGGGTCGTGGCAATTTCCAGCGCGCGCTTGCGGCCATACGGCAGCGCAACCGTTTCAATATCTGCAAAGCGGGTGAGATCAACTTCGTCCAGCAATTGCATGGCACGATCATTCAGGTGCGTAAGGGATGCATCTGATTTCCAGAAATGAAAACTGGTGCCCAGCTTTCGTTGCAGCGCCACGCGCACATTTTCCATCACGGTCAAATGCGGGAAAACAGCAGAAATCTGGAATGAGCGAATTACCCCACGCCGCGCAATCTGCGCGGGTTTTTCAGCGGTAATATCGCGTCCGTTATAAATAATCCGGCCTGCGGTCACGGGCAAAAATTTGGTGAGCAGATTAAATACAGTGGTCTTACCCGCTCCATTAGGGCCAATCAGCGCATGAATGCTGCCGCGCACAATTTTCAGATTCACACCGTCCACTGCCGTGAAGCCGCGAAATTCTTTGGTGAGATGTTGAGTTTCGAGAATGTAGTCAGTGCTCATCGATTTTGCAATGTGATGTGGCGACAAAAAGGCATTGGTTATGATCGCAGATTTTAAGGCTATAGGCTGAGCCCGCGCTATTGTCTGAAATCAATCGTGGTGCGTACTGGATTGCGGTTGCTGCATTGCGTTTGCTTTATTTACAGTTTTGCAATTATTGTCTGGACGGACACTCTGTCCGCTATCCGCTGCCTGAACAGCGTCCAAGCCTGTGCGGTGAAGTGCGCGGTAGGTAAAACCATCCATGCGCCCTGCCGGGTTTCCAGCAGCCAAAATCCGGAGCGCAAGGCAATCCGCCGAAAATTTTCCCACGGGAGATGAAATCGGTCGTGCAAAGACTCGCCGCCGAGCCCGCTTTCATCAACTATCAACCATGCATTATTTTGATACTGGCTCACAAATTTATCCAGCGACTCTTTGGCGGCCCACACCACGCCAATAAAAAATATCAGGCATATCGCGATCAGACCATACAACAATGTGCAGACGAAAGAAGTGCAGCCGCGCCACACTAAATATCCCGTCATGAATCCAATCATGGCGGCAATACGAAGTCCTTTGAGGCCGAATTTTTCGGCCATTACCGCGATCACGGCATGGCGCGAAAAACCGCTCGGGAAACGCAGCGGAATGCGTTCGGCAGCGGGATGATCAACCCCAGTCATAAACCGGACATGCGAAAGCTGCTCAGCCTGTTCCACCGACCGTAAGTCCTTCAATCCGCAATGTAGGCTGACCAACCCCGACCGGAATGCTCTGGCCTTCTTTGCCGCATACCCCCAATCCGCCATCAAGCTGCATATCGTTGCCGATCATGGTGATCTGCTTCAATGATTCAATACCGTTACCGATCAAGGTAGCACCGACGACAGGGTAGAGAATTTTGCCGTTTTCGACCATGTAAGCTTCAGACGCTGAAAACACAAATTTGCCACTGGTGGTATCCACCTGCCCGCCGCCAAAATTGACCGCATATAACCCGCGTTCAATGGAGGCAACGATTTCTTCGCTGGTTTTATCACCGCCCAGCATGTAAGTATTGGTCATGCGCGGCATCGGAATATGCGCATAGGATTCGCGGCGTGCATTGCCCGTTACCGGCACCCCCATCAAACGCGCGTTTAGAGAATCCTGCATATAACCTTTCAGCATGCCGTCTTCAATCAATACATTGCGCTGGGTAAGATTACCCTCGTCATCCATATTCAATGATCCGCGTCGGTCAGCAATGGTGCCGTCATCAATCACGGTCACGCCTTTAGCGGCAATTTGCTCGCCCATGCGTCCCGAAAATACTGAGCTGCCTTTGCGGTTGAAATCGCCCTCCAGACTATGGCCTACCGCTTCATGCAGCAAAATGCCGGGCCAGCCGGGCCCAAGTACAACCGTCATTTGGCCGCCTGGTGCAGCTCGTGCGTCAAGGTTAATCAAGGCTTCGCGCACCGCCGCCTCAGCATATCCTTTCAGAATGTCATCACTAAAATAACGATAATCAAAACGTCCGCCGCCGCCGGTGTGGCCTTGTTCACGCCGCCCGTTCTGCTCTGCTATTACGGTGAGCCCGATATGCACTAGCGGCCGTACATCAGCCGCCATCACCCCATCATGACGCGCCACCATGACGACTTCATATTCACCGGATAATCGTCCCATCACCTCTTTGACCCGCGGATCAACCGCACGGGCAAATTGCTCAAGACGTTCCAGAATTTTAACTTTTTCTGCATCCGAAAAATCAGAAACAGGATCATGCGGCACGTACAGAGAATGACCCGCCTTTGCTCGGGTGGCGGCCACCTTGCCCGCTGAACCGTGCGCACCAATACGCGCAATACTGCGGGTGGCAATAGCCGCGTCGCGAATCGCAGGCAAGGTAATATCGTCTGAATAAGCAAACGCGGTTTTTTCGCCTGACACCACGCGCACCCCAACGCCTTGATCGATATTGAAGCTACCTGATTTGACGCGGCCTTCTTCAAGGCTCCAACCTTCCGAGCGCGAATACTGAAAATACAAATCGGCGTAATCCGCATCATGGGTCATGATGTCGCCGAAAATGTCGGCGATGGATGATTCCGTTAGGCCATAGGGCGTCAATAAGGTTTGATGGGCAATAGCGAGCTGCTGGTTATTCATAAATTCCTTGGTATTTCTGCCGAGTTATTTCTATCTTAATATTTTTTACTTATGCAGTTGATTTACGACTGCGCTCATTTTACGAACTCAATCAAGTTGAGCGCATAAAAATGTACTGTCGTCCGTCCACTATTTGGTGATGCCAATCGTGCGATTCGACAACGCAGGCAAACTCTTGCGGACAGTCTGTTGATAATGCGGATTCACACCCGCTACCACGACTCCTGATCCACGCGGCAGACGATCCAAAATAACGCCCCAGGGATCGACAATCATGGAGTCACCATGAGTCTCGCGACCGTTCACGTGATAGCCACCTTGTGCCGGTGCCAACACATAGGCGAGGCTCTCGATCGCGCGGGCGCGGATCAAGGTTTCCCAATGCGCCTTACCAGTGGTGGCGGTGAATGCTGAGGGAATCACAATAATATTTACGTCCCCCATGGCACGATACAGCTCAGGAAAACGCAGGTCATAGCATATTGATAATCCGATGCGACCATAAGGCGAATCCACCACCACCACTTTATCGCCCGGCTCGATGGTGCGCTCCTCGGAAAAATTTTCGCTGCCCATTGAAAAATTGAACAAGTGAATCTTGTCGTAGCGCGCCACCTGCTTGCCCGCTTTGTCATATACAAAACACGTATTACGGACCTTGTTGGGGACGCTGGATTCAATGGGTATCGAGCCGCCAATGAGCCATATACGATGCTTGGCGGCGATGGCTGACATCCAAGCCTGAATCGGGCCGTCACCCTCACGTTCGCGCACGATGACTTTATCGGTTTCCTTCATACCCATGATCGCAAAATATTCCGGTAGCGCAATAATGCGCGCGCCGGTCGAGGCGGCCAGTTCAATCAATCGCGTGGCCTCTTCCAGATTTGCCTGAACATTAGGGCCGCTGGCCATCTGAATAGCGGCAATGCGAAAAAAAGTCTGCGTGGATTGCTGCACATGCAGCAATGCTTCGGGCAAAGGTGGAGAATTTTTAGTGAGTATCACGAAACAATCAGCCAGTCTTTTTAAGGGCGGAGGTTGGGGCCGGGTTAGGAGTAGGGATAAGATTAGAAGCAGGCGGTGTTGGTGTTACCGGGGCAGCAGAATCAGCCGAAGGGATGAGCGTGCCATTTCGATTGATACGATCCACCTGCGGATTATCCCATGATCCCGAAACAACGTATCGGTACGAAAAAATCTTCTCGACCGGATTTTGCAGCACCTTCTGCCCTAGATAAACGGCCAAGCCTACCACCGGATTCAGCGTTGCCAGCCCGGCCCCGATCGCAACGCTTTCATCCAGTTTGGGCAGTACGGTCATGATCAGATTTTGCCGCTCCGATGGCAACGACACATCACCGGCCATTTTTACATCAGCCGCTGGGCCAACCACCTGGAAATTTTCGGTGAACATAATGCCATCTTTGACTTTAACATCGCCGTCAATACTGTTGAACGCGAAGCCTTGCGAGAAAATATCCCGAAAGTCCAG
>JANYDB010000052.1 GCA_025359985.1 Burkholderiales bacterium
GGGCTGCGTATGGCGCTTAAATACGCGGTTCGTTCCGGCGGTGGCTATAACCATCGTATTGGTTTATTCGATGGCATTTTAATCAAAGAGAACCACATACTAGCGGCTGGCGGCATCAGAGCGTCGCTGCTGGCCGCTCAGCAGCTTGTGAAGCACGGTGCGTCGGCTAATACCATGATCGAAATTGAAGTTGAAAACCTTGCACAGCTTGAAGAAGCATTGAGCAGCGGAGCCAGACTCATTTTGATCGATAATTTTTCACTTGATAAAATGCGTGAAGCAGTACAGATGACAGCAGGCCGCGCAGAGCTGGAAGCATCCGGTGGCGTCAGCATTGAGACTGTCCGTGCGATTGCAGAAACGGGCGTTGATCGTATTTCTGTCGGCGCGCTCACCAAAGATATCAAGGCAGTTGATCTCTCGATGCGTTTCAAGCTTCATTAGGAACTATCTGAATAAAAACTTGCTGTCGTTATGCGAGTAGGATGGCTTTGAACAACAAGAGCCTGGGAGGGCATGTGAATTCGCAAAATTTTATAACCTCGAGCAACCCAAGACGAGTGCGCGCTGCTGCAACCGCAATAGGCCTTATAGGTTTTCTTGCTTTCTTTTGGACAGGTGCTGTTTTTGCAGCCAATGATCCCGTTGCCACTGCCAGGAAACTATTGGATCAAAAGAAGCCCGCCGAGGCCTATGTACTGCTTGAGCCACTGGAACGCACCCGCGCAGGTGAACCCGATTTTGACTATTGGCTGGGTGTCGCGGCCATAGAATCAGGCAAGACCGAACGCGCCACGATTGCCTTTGAGCGTGTTTTGATCGTCGCTCCTAGCTCTGCCGGAGCCCGTTTCGAGCTGGCTCGTGCGTATTACATAATGGGTACATACGAACTATCAAAATTAGAATTTGAGCGACTGCTGGCGCAAAATCCGACATCGGAAGGTAAAAAAGCCATCGAAACATTTTTGACGGAAATTGAAAAACGTAAGGCCAAAAGCCGCAGTACGCTCGCTGCGTATATTGATCTGAGCGTTGGGCGAGACACCAATATCTCAAGCACTACTGATAACTTTGCAGAAGGCGTTCAATCCGCATTCGGCATCCCGAATATTTTGCCCACAGGTAATTCCATCAAACGCAGCGCTAACTACGGCACGCTTCAAGCCAGCGTAGATTTTCGTTATGCTTTTACCGATAACCTTGCAGGTGTTTTTAATTTGGATGCGAATGGTCGCACCTATCAGCTCGAGTCCGACTTCAATATTAAGAATGCTGATACTTTGGCTGGCCTGCTGTATCGGCTGGGTGAATCCTCTATTCAGGGTTCGGTGCGCGCAGGACAATTTCGCCAGCAAAGCGCTACTCCAATTAATCTGTCCGGATTAAAGTCAACCAATAATCGCAACAGCACTGGTGGCGTGCTGGAAGTACGCCATTCGTTCGGCAGCGGCCATTATTTAATTGGTAGCGCCATGTTCAATCGACTGCGTTATACGGAAAATCGTGTTCAGGATACTAATCAAAGTGTCGCTTCACTGGGATACTTGCGCGAGTGGCAGTCCGGTTCGGTTTCAGTAGTCAGTCTGTATGGCGGCCGCGATAAAGCGTTGCGGCCACTTAATAGCGCCTCGCAGGATATTGATGTCACACGCAAAAACGCCGGTGTGCGCCTGTATCACCAGATCTTGGTGACCTCCGACATAAATTTGAGCCTGCTGTTGGGCTATGGCGAACGCAAGGATAGCAAAGCGTTTGCGCGTGCCGCGCTGATTGATTTTGGCCATGATAAAACTGCCGAAGCATCGCTGGGGGCTACGTGGCGTTTTGCACAGAGGTGGTCGTTGCGACCGCAGGTGTCCTACATCCGCAATCAATCTAATATAGCGCTTTATGAATTTTCAAAAACCGACATCAGCATCGCCATTCGGCGCGAATTTGATTAAATAAAAATTAAACAAAAAAGGGCTGAAATGAATACTCCAAAACACACCATTCTTAATTTTGTTCTGGCGCTGATTACGTTTATCTCAACTGCTGCGTGGGGCCAATCGATTGGACGTGTCGAATTTTCGTCTGGCGAAGCCAACATTATCCGCGGCACACAAACTCTTCAGGCCACCCGTTCTACTGATATTTTGCAGGGCGACACCATACAGACAGGCATCAACGGTCAGATCCAGATGCGCATGGTCGACAATGCTTTCTTGGCTATGCGGCCCAATTCGCGCCTTACGCTCGACCAGTATCGGGCCAAGGGCGATGCGACCGATGGTGCCATATTATCGCTGGCTTATGGCATCTTGCGCACCTTCACTGGGGCCCTGGTGAGCAAAGACAAATCAAAATTTGTTATGCGAGCGCAGAACGCAACAGTTGGGATTCGAGGCTCCGGCAATATCCTTTCCTACAATGACAAAGATGGCACGGTCAATCACACCCTAACCGGTGCGCATAGCGTAACCGCCAAAGACTTGCAAGGAATTGATCGAACTCTCATTAGCAGCCCCGGCCAGACCGTGCAGGTGGCACCCGGCGGCACGCCCAAATTCATTCCTACGCCACAGTATATTTTCGCAGCGGCTTCAAATTCAACCACGGCTTCAACTACGGCGCCAGCCAAAGAAGGTGATGCACCTGCCACGGAGCCCGCGGTTGCACCGGCTGCAAGCGCAACCGCCGCGGTTGCCCAGGCTTCTGCTCCCGCAACCAGCGCCACCGCCGGTGCAACCACAACCCAAGCGGTTACACAAACCATTGTAAATACGCTCGCGGCCAAGCAATTCGCTGCCAATGATGATTTAGGATTTCTGACTCGCTTCGCTTCTCCATTCGGCGCTACCGGCCAAAAAATTGCCATCTTTGCAAATGGCGGAACGCTTGGTAGCGAGGCTAGTTTTGATATAAACGGCAATTTGCTCAAGATCAGTAATATTAACTCCACCGAGTTTCTAGCCGGAACTGGCGGAATTCCAGTTAACTTTGTGTCACGTATGGTGCAGCCAGCGACAGTCGCTTTTTCAGCCGGTTTGGCTACTGACTATTTCCGTAACGTCGATGGTTCAATCGTGATTGGCCGGTGGCAAGGCGGGCAAGTCACTGTAACCAATAGTGCGGATGCAACGGTCGCGCCGATCATCTATCAAATGGGAAACAACAGCGCTTCCTACACTATTTATCGTGCGTTGCCGACAGGCATCCTGTACAGCTTCACCGGCAGTACGAGTTACAAGGTTGATGCAGCCACTCGTCCCACTGATTCTTTTGGTAATGTAGGGCAATTAATAAGCGCCTATATCAATGCAAACTTCTCGACTCGCACCGCCGATATGGGTTTGCAGGTAGCGATTAACAATCAAAACTTGACCTTGAGCAGCGCTGGAATTCCGATAGATGGCTCAATACAGTTTGGCAATGTAGCCGCTGTTTGTACCGGTATTAACTGCAACAGCAACGGCTATCGCGGAACCGTCAATGCCAATTTTGCAGGTACTAACGGGTCTGCCATTGCGGCCAGCTATCGTATCAACCCCAATCGCCTTACCGGTCAGGCGTATACAGACATGATTGCGGGCAATATTGCTTTTACGGCACTATCAACGCCCACCAGCTTTGCTTTGCCGCTCACCGGCAGTTTATCGCTGAACATGAACCGGTTTGTGGAGCAGAATCCCGGCACTGCCCCGTCGGGGGGAACCGGCACTATCAATGCCAATTTTAGCAATCGAACGCTTGATTTCACCATGAATTTTATCGATACCAACCCTAACCAAAGCGAGAACAGCACCTACACCGGGCGTGCCAGCGCCGTACCCATTGTTGGTGTCGGCTTTGCAGCATCCAGCAATAACGTGGCATTTAAAAACGATGGCAAAGTCGCATTCACTTGTACAGGCAACTGCCGAATGGACCCCACCAAAATTACTTCGCGCTTTGATGGCTATTTTATCAATGCGCAAGGTAATGGCGCCATCGTCAATATAGTGGCGGCTGGTCCCGGGGAAGTCGCCGGACCTAACAGTGGATTAGTTGCCACCGCTTATTTTGGCACAGCCACCAGCCCTCTATCACCAACCACAGCCCCCAATACATCGACGTCCGTGTTGCAACCGGTGGCGGGCTTTCCGGTCATGTCGCAGCTCATGACAAGAGGCAGGCCATGCACTAGATGTGTAAGCCCCTAAAAAGTTTCATCAAAAATAGAAGTTTGTTAAATCGTCGAAAATAGTTTTTAGCGTAAACTCAGTGTTTTTCTATTCTCGAAGACGCCATCATGATTCGTTTACAAATTGCTGCCATAGGAACCTGTGTTGTACTGTTCGCAGGCTGTGCCTCAACCAATTCTCCCAAAGCGGACCCGTTTGAAGGCATGAATCGCGCCACTTACACCTTCAATGACAAAGTTGATACCGCTTTACTCAAACCAATCGCTCAAGGCTACAAGGCGGTCACACCGCAATTTGCGCGTACTGGTGTATCCAATGCGTTTTCCAATATCGGTGATGTGGGTACAGCCGTCAACGGTTTCTTGCAGGGCAAGCCCGGGAATGCGCTATCAGATGTAGGCCGATTCCTGGTGAACTCCACCATCGGTATACTTGGTTTATTTGATGTTGCAACACCCATGGGCCTAGAGAAACACAATGAAGATTTTGGTCAGACTTTGGGCAAATGGGGCGTCGAAAGCGGGCCCTATTTAGTTATTCCACTCCTGGGCCCCTCAACGCTGCGCGATCTGGCGGCACGACCCGTGGATGGCTATATGGGTTACTTCCGTTATATAGATCACATCCCTACCCGCAATAGCACATTTGGATTAGAGATCATTGATCTACGCGCAAATTTATTGGGCGCTTCCGATACGCTTGACACCGCGGCGCTCGATAAATATCAGTTCATGCGCGATGCGTTTTTGCAGAGACGTTTGAGCCAAGTTTATGATGGCAAAGTCCCACAGGAAAAACGCGACAAGCTTGAGGATGATCTGGACACCCCAAGTACCGCCAAGCCGCCTGCCGCCGCTGCATCTGCTCCTGCATCCACGCCTGCACCCGCCACTGACGCACCTCTCTTGCCTGTCGTACCTCCACCAGTCAGTGACAGGCCTGCCGATAAAGCCGTTGATGACGCTGTGCAAAAGTAATGTGCCCGGATTCGTTTGGATTGTCGTTTAGCCTGATGCTGGTATTCTTGGTTTTTTGCTTGCTGATGGCAGGCGTATTGGTATTTTGTTTGCGTGAACGGCGCAAAATTGATGGTTTTGATGATCATCGTGAGTGCGCAAAGCTGGAGTCAACGACTACCGAAATGATGATCGAGCAATTTATCACCAATCCGCAAAATATCGCTGACGATAACCGTGTCGCCATGGTGCTATTTGGCTCTATTATTAGTGGTGCTTTACTTGCCTTGATAACGGGCTATCTGGTATTTTTCCGCGATTGGTAACTTGAATCTAGCCGCACAAAAGTCGATTTAAGTATTAACTACCGCCGCAATACAGCGCTTTACCGCCGCCGCATCAATATCCATTACCTGGAATCGCTGCGGCAAATCTTCCAGCCCTTTAAAGCCTGTACGCGGTGCAGGCTTGCGGCCTAATGCCTCAATCATGCTGGCTTCAAATTTGGTCGGCAGCGCGGTTTCAAGGCACACCATTGGCACATTCGGTTCGCGATGTTCCAGCGCAACTTTGAGTCCATCTGCCGTATGGGTGTCGATCTCGATTTGATACTGTTCCCACGTAGTGCGGATAATGCGCATACGATCAGCATGGGTGCTCGTGCCGGAGACAAAACCGAATGCAGGTAAACGTGACCAGTATGGACATTGGCGGATATCGAATCCACCTTCCTGCTCAACTTTTCGCATGAGTTCACGCACCACCGCCGGGTCGCGCCAAACCAGATCGAACAAAAATCTTTCAAAGTTCGAAGCCTTTGAAATATCCATCGAAGGACTGGAAGTTTGCAGCGTTTCAGCGGTCTTGCGGGGGCGATATTGGCCGGTTCTGAAAAACTCATCGAGTACATCATTCTCGTTGGTGGCCACAATCAACTGCTTAATGGGCAAGCCCATCATTCGGGCAATATGCCCCGCCAGCACATTACCAAAATTGCCGGAAGGAACCGCGAATGAAACTTTCTCGATATTGGTCTGGGTCGCCGCAAAGTAGCCTTTGAAGTAGTAAACAACCTGCGCGACGATACGTCCCCAATTAATCGAATTCACTGCACCAATTTTATATTGGGCCTTAAATTCCAAGTCGTTGGAAACCGCTTTGACCATATCCTGACAATCATCAAACACCCCGCGCACGGCGATATTGATAATATTTGCATCTTGCAGAGAAAACATTTGAGCGCACTGGAATGGCGACATTTTGCCCAGCGGCGACAACATAAATACCCGCACACCCGATTTGCCTTTCATCGCGTATTCAGCACTCGATCCGGTGTCACCCGAAGTAGCGCCTAGGATATTAATTTCTGCGTTGCGTTTGGTCAGCACATATTCAAATAAATGTCCCAAAAACTGCATCGCAATATCTTTAAACGCAAGTGTTGGGCCGTTCGAACATTGCAAAATATGGAGATCAGGCTCAAGAGTGCGAAGAGGGGTAATGTTAGTACTGCCAAATACCTCTGCAGTATAGGTTTTGGCAATAATTTCTTTCAGATCAGCCGCAGGAATATCGGTTGCATAGCGATGCATGATTTCATACGCGAGGTCCGGATAAGACATATCGCGCATATTCGCTAGTTCTTCCTCGCTCAGTACGGGGTAAGTCTGCGGCAAATAAAGCCCCCCATCCGGTGCCAGCCCTTCCAGCAAAATATCGCAAAAGTATTTGGCTGACTTTGTATGGTTGATGAAGCTTCCGTGTGTGTTGGCATGTAAGTTTCCATGGGTGTGTCCACGTGAATGGACAACATCACCTCGTGTAGAAATATAGTTCATCGCGGTATTTTCAATTCAATTCTTCAAGCCTGATTCGCACCACTTTGCCGACGATAGTCGGCAAGCCTTCAATTTTTTGAATAGCCGCGTTGGCATGTTCTTCAATGCAAAGGTGCGTCAGGATAATCACATCCACAATGTCCTCGCCCTCCTCGGCTTCTTTTTGCAACATGGCATCAATCGAAATATAGCTGTCGGCCAAAATCCGCGTGACGTCCGCCATAACGCCAGGTTGATCGTACGCCGAGATGCGCAAATAGTAAGCAGTTTCGATTTTTTCAATGGGCAGGATCGGCGTATCACGTAACTGATCGGGCTGAAATGCCAGATGTGGCACCCGGTGTTCCGGATCCGATGTAAGCATGCGCGTTACATCGACCAAATCTGCAATCACCGCACTCGCCGTGGCTTCAGCACCTGCGCCGCGACCAGAATACAGCGTGGCACCAACCGCGTCCCCTTTGACCAACACCGCATTCATGACGCCTTCAACATTGGCGATGAGACGTTTTTCAGGAATTAGGGTGGGATGCACGCGCAGCTCAATACCAGCCTTGGTCCAACGCGTGATGCCAAGTAATTTGATGCGATAGCCAAGCTGTTCCGCGTACTTGATGTCTTTGTCGGTAAGCTTGGAAATGCCCTCGGTATAAGCACTTTCAAACTGCACAGGGGTGCCAAACGCGATTGCCGAAAGGATGGTGAGCTTGTGTGCGGCGTCGATACCTTCAATATCAAAGCTCGGGTCGGCTTCAGCGTAGCCTTTAGCCTGCGCCTCTTTCAATACCGACTCAAAGCTGGCACCACGCGAACGCATTTCTGACAAAATAAAATTAGACGTGCCGTTAATAATGCCAGCGATCCATTCAATACGATTCGCCGACAACCCTTCGCGCAGCGCCTTGATAATCGGAATACCGCCGGCCACGGCGGCCTCAAACGCAACCATGACCTGGTGTTTTTGCGCGGCTGCAAAAATTTCAGTGCCGTGCCGGGCGAGCAGTGCCTTATTGGCTGTGACCACATGTTTACCGTGCGCAATCGCCGCCAATACCAACTCTTTGGTGTTGGTATCGCCGCCGATCAATTCACAAATAATATCAATCTCAGGGTTGGACACCAGTGCATGTGCGTCCGCAACCAGCGCGATACCGTCGAGCGCAAAATCGCGTGACTTGTCCAGGTTTTTTGCGGTCGCATGGGTAATCAAAATTTCACGGCCTGCGCGTCTGGCGATTTCTTCGCGATTGCGGCGCAGTACCTCAATGGTACCGCCACCGACCACCCCCAAGCCAAGCAGACCTACCCGAATAGGCTTCATTTGAGCAATCCATCTTTGCGGAACATTTCCTTAATACTGCGTACTGCCTGGCGAATTCGCTCGGAATTTTCAACGAATGCAAAGCGCACATGATCATCCCCATATTCACCGAAGCCAACACCCGGCGAGACCGATATTTTGGCCTCGGCCAATAACTTTTTGGCGAACTCAAGCGAGCCCATATGCGCATAGAATGCGGGGATTTTTGCCCAGATATACATCGATGCTTTAGGCTTTTCAGTGACCCAGCCTGCTTCGGTTAACCCCTTATGCAGCACATCACGGCGCTCCTGATATTGCGCAACGATTTCTTTTACACAATCTTGCGGCCCGTCCAATGCTGCAATCGCGGCCACCTGAATGGGTGTAAAGGTGCCGTAGTCGTGATAGCCCTTCATGCGCGCCAATGCTGAAACCATATCTTTATTGCCGACCATAAAGCCAATACGCCAGCCTGCCATATTGTAAGATTTTGACATCGTAAAAAATTCCACCGCCACATTACGTGCACCAGCAACTTGCATAATCGACGGCGCTTTCCATCCATCATAGGTAATGTCGGCATAGGCCAAGTCATGCACGACCAAGACATTGTTCGCTTTAGCGAGTGCAATGATTCGTTCGAAAAATTCCAGTTCAACACATTTGGCGGTGGGATTCGACGGGAAGCCCAAAATCAGCATTTTCGGTTTGGGGTAACTTTCTTTAATCGCTTTTTCGGCTTCTGCAAAAAAATCCACACCCTCGGTCATTTGTACATGCTTGATTTGCGCACCCGCAATTACCGCGCCGTAAATATGAATCGGATAGCTGGGATTAGGCACCAGCACCGTGTCGCCGCTGTCGAGCGTGGCCAGCATTAAATGCGCTAGCCCTTCTTTGGAACCGATCGTGACAATCGCTTCCGTATCAGGATCAAATTCAACATGGTAGCGGCGCTTATACCAGTCACAAATCGCTTTACGCAGGCGCGGAATACCCTTGGAGACCGAGTAGCCATGTGTGTTCGGGCGCTTCGAGGCTTCGACTAATTTATCAACGATATGCTGCGGCGTCGCGCCGTCCGGGTTACCCATAGACATATCAATAATATCTTCACCACGATGGCGTGCCGCCATTTTAAGTTCGGACGTAATATTGAAAACATAGGGCGGAAGACGTTTGATGCGGGAAAATTCGTGACTCATGTGAGCTCTAACAGGTGATGATGGTTTTATAATGGCAATAAGTGTTGCAATGCAACAAGGATTTTAGCTGAGCCGCAGAGCTTGCGCCAAATAGCCTCACATGAACCCTGCATGCCCCCGCATAAGCCTCACATGATTAAAGCGAATATCGAAAATGAAACTTCATCTCAACACCACCCAGGGCCAAAACGCGATCACGGGTCACGGTGATGGCTACATCGCAGTCAATCATCAGCCGATCAGCGATGCAGTGATTG
Source organism: Burkholderiales bacterium (assembly GCA_025359985.1). Lineage (GTDB taxonomy): Bacteria > Pseudomonadota > Gammaproteobacteria > Burkholderiales > Usitatibacteraceae > UKL13-2. The sequence continues at coordinate 9,723 of JANYDB010000052.1, forward strand.
TGATGCCTGAAAAATTGATCAAACCCTGGATCGTCGGCGATTTCTTGACCCTTACGATGGACGATTTCGCGAGTATTATCGAGCTGCAGCCAGAGTTGGTGGTGTTTGGCGCGGGGCAGGTTTTCCGCTTTCCCCATGCCTCCATCATGGCGACTTTTGCAAAGGCGAAAATTGGTTTTGAGGTGATGGATACGCCCGCCGCCTGCCGCACTTACAATGTGCTGGCCAGTGAAGGTCGCCGTGTGGCCGCAGCATTATTGGTATAAGAAAATTTCTGCTTGTTCATTTCATTGGAAAGCAATATGTTAATCACGACGACAAGACTGATACTCATCCCTCTCATTGCGCTCATTACTTTAGGGCTTTCATCGGGCTTGTCCCCAGCAGTCGCCCGCGAAGCCGCACCACTCAAGACTGTTGAACGCGTTGACCTAAAACGCTATTCAGGCAAATGGCATCAAATTGCGCTTTTACCCAACCGCTTTCAGGCGCAATGTTTAAGCGATACAACCGCCACCTATACGCTGCAAGCCGATGGCAAAATTGAGGTCAAAAATCGTTGCGTCATTGAAGGCGGCAAGACCGAAGAAGTCATCGGCGCGGTCAAACCCTTATCAGGCGACACTACGGGCGCCAAACTTAAAGTACGTTTCGCGCCAGCGTGGCTTGCCTGGCTGCCGCAGGTATGGGGCAATTACTGGGTGATTGATCTCGATCCGGATTATCAATATGCCGCCGTGAGCGAACCTGACCGAAAATTTTTATGGATCCTGTCGCGCACACCCACCATGGATGCAGCGAAATACAGTGCGTTGCTGGCGAGATTAAGCGCGATGGGTTTTGATACCACCAAGCTCGTCGTGACACCGCCGACTTCATCAAAATCATAAATTGAACGCTAGAATCCAAGCGGCTCTTCAAAGCTTTTTGCCCTGAAATGCCCGTTAATTCTAGAGTTTGCCGAATGATTAGCTCTTTATTGGAGCTTTATTGGAGCCTCATTGGAGCCTCATTGGAACTTTAAAGCCTCGGTCAACACCCGCCCTTCGGCCGCACTTGGTGGCCGCGTATTTAAGATCACGGACAAGGTGGGCGCAATATCAACCACCTCCGCTGGTTGCGTGTAGCGGCCAGACCGAATCCACTTATCACCGCTGATCAATAACGGCACATTGGTGTCGTAGCTGTATGGCGTGCCGTGTGAGCAGGCGATGGTGCGTGAATTTTTTGACTGGAAAAAATAAAATGGTTTGGGAATGACAACCAAATCAATCGCCTCTTGCCGGTTCCATGCCCGCGTAACCAGCGTGCCGATACGCGTCGCAGGCATGTTGCCAGCCTCAAGCTGGCTGCGGGTATAAACATAATTGATGCCAGGAAATGCCTGAATGGCGCGCATCGCCGCCTGCTCCAGCGCCTCGCGTGAAATACCCTTGGTTTCGGCAGCAGCATAGTCGAGCGTGACACCACCGGTCATGGATTGCTTGATTAGTTTAGGAATCGCAAACCGGCCTTCCAGTACTTTATTAGCCGCTTCGTTTAGCACCTTATAATCAATGCGCCCTGCATCGAATTGCCTCGCTTCGCTATATTCAGGCACGTTCATAAAGCCGTGATCAGCCGTGAGTACGATAAGCACATTGCCTTTACCCGCACGGTTTTCAGCATGGGTAAATAAATCAGCAAGGGTGCGATCAAGTCGAATCAGATGGTCTTGAGACTGCATACTCTCAGGGCCAAAATTATGATTTATATAGTCGTGGCTGGAAAAACTCACCCCCAAAATATCCGTCACACCTGCGGGATTACGGCCCAGGTTTTCATTATCGATAAGCGCTTTTGAAAAATCCGCAGTCATCTCGTCGCCAAATGGCCCTGCCAATAGCTGACCGTAATAAACAGGATTCGGTGCATCCATGGCCACACCGTATTGCATGCCAAAGCGTGTCGATAATTTCTTGAAGCTGGTGGAATAAGCCTGTCCGTCGGGGACCGAGCGCTCATAAGCTTTCGCGGGGAGCAGCGGCTCCCAGACTTTTTTGAAATATTTATCCTGAGGCTTTTTTTCAAAAAATCGGGTCACCCAATCCGGGTGCTGCTGCATGTAATAGGTGCTACTTGAGAACGTGCCAGAATTGCTCATGTACATATAGGCAGTGCCCGTTTTGCCAGCCAGCAAGATGGCACCACGATCTTTGCCTGAGACCGCAAACACCCGCGATAAATTATTGCTTGCGTACTTGAGTTCATCGCCTACCGTGCTAACTTTTAGATTACGCGGGCTGGTGCCATCTTCTTCCAGGGTTGGCGAGCCATCGAGGTATTTATAGCGGTCATCTTGTACGCAATACATGTATTTACCGTCGCGATCGCGCCAATCATTGCCAATAATTCCATGCTGATAAGGATAAGCACCGGAAAGCACGGCAGCGTGACCAACCGCGGTCACTGTAAACGCATGCCCCTGATGCGCATCCCGGAACCACGCACCATGATCCATTAAACGACGAAATCCGCTGTGGGTAAAAAGGTCATAATTTTTGAGTAACTGCTCTTGCGGCAAGCCATCAATAACCACCACCAACACCAGTTTAGGCGGCGCAACCCCATGAGGAACGTTGGCCGCAGCGACCTTTACCTGTGCCGCGGCGGCGGCTTCCACTGCTTGCATAAAAATGCCTGCACACAGCAGGCATGACACCACAAGGCTCACCGCGCTGAAAAATTTTTGAGTTGCCTTTAATTGCAATGGATGCATTTTTAGCTTCGCTTCGTTAAATAGAACTGGTTTGCATCAATGAATGCCACAATTCAGTCGTCTTGAAAAAACTGAAAACACAGTTTACCTTCAGACATAGTTAAGCTGCAAAATAGCAGCGCGGCTCAACATTTTTTGGAACAACATTTTTTAACCTGGTGCATTGCCCTTTACCTTGCTATGCGCTTCAAACAGAATTAACAACAGGATTAACTTTTAAGTTATAACCTTTCACTCCCCGCTAAGGATTATTATTTTTGGAAATTAAATGGCTGGAAGATTTTTTGAGCTTAGCCGAGACCGGCAGTTTTTCGCGCTCATCAGCGTTGCGACATATAACCCAGCCTGCCTTCAGTCGCCGCATCAAAGCGCTGGAAAATTGGGTGGGCGCAGAATTAATTGATCGCACCACCTACCCGACTACCTTGACACTCGCGGGCGAGATTTTTCGGGAGCGGGCAGCTCTGATCCTGCATGATGTGTTTGAGGCACGCGCTACGTTGCGCGGCCAACGATCCGTACCGCCTGACACGCTGTCCTTCGCCGTGCCGCACGCACTATCTCTGAGCTTTTACCCTAAATGGCTCACCAAAG